>JBEICW010000522.1:0-2610 GCA_040383785.1 Ignavibacteria bacterium
GTAGATGGTGGTTATAGTTTGAGTCGATAGTATGTAAGTTGATTTCAAAAAATGTAAAATCAATTTATTTTAAATCAATAACATTTTATAATAAATAATAAATACAAATATGATAAATATAGAGAACATTCAAGATTTAGTGAATGAACAAGAAAATTTTTATACAAGCGATGAAAATTCCTCAACAAATGAAAATAATCATAATCAAAGCAAGAATTCAGAAGAAATAGTAGATGTTGGTGCAGTTTCAGAAATTGATGTAAAAACTGCAACAAAAGCATATGAAAATCATAAATTTATGTCAAGTAGAGATGCGAGAACTCTTAGAATATTATCTGAATATCTTCACCCTGAGCAATATTTACATAAATATAATATTAAAAATACAATTGTATTTTTTGGTTCGGCACGTTCTATCTCATCAGTAGATTTTAATCAAAGAAAAAAAGATATATTAGACAAATTATCAAACTCAGTTTCGCCAAATGAAATAAAAATATTGCAAATCGAAATGCAGAAAATGAATAGATTAGAATTTACTTCTAAATATTATGATGATGGAGTTAAATTAGCAAAAAAACTTTCCGAATGGTCAAAATCTTTAACATATGAAGATAGATTTTATATTTGCACGGGCGGTGGTCCTGGAATGATGGAGGCAGCAAATAAAGGTGCTTATTTAGCAGATATGCCCACAATAGGATTAAATATCACATTACCATTTGAGCAAATTCCCAATCAATTTATTACTCCAGAACTCAACTTTCAATTTCATTATTTCTTTATGAGAAAGTTTTGGTTTATGTACCAAGCTAAAGCAATGATTGCAATGCCGGGTGGGTATGGTACATTAGATGAATTAATGGAATTGCTAACTTTGGAGCAAACTAATGTTATGAGTAAAAGAATTCCAATTATATTATATGGTGAAGATTTTTGGAGAAAGACTGTAAATTTTGAATATTTAGCTGAAATTGGAATGATAAATTATGATGATTTGAATTTATTTCAATATGTCAATGATGTTGATTCAGCTTTTGAATTAATTACATCCAACTTGAAAGAAAATTTACATAATTATTAATTTGTATTTTAAATAAAAAAAGACCTAAAAATTGGAAAAGACTAAAGTACTAAATAAACATCAAAAAAAAGCATGGTATTTTTATGATTGGGCTAATTCAACTTATACAACTACCGTAATAACCGTTTTTTTGGGACCGTACCTAACAAGTATTGCAAATAATGCTGCAAATAATGGCTATTTGAATATACTTGGAATGAATATTTTTGCAAATTCTTTATTTGCTTATGTTATTTCAATTTCTGTTTTATTTCAATTTCTGATAATGCCTCCAGTTTCTGCTATTGCGGATAAATTAGGTAATAATAAGTTTCTTATGGGGTTATTCGCTTATCTTGGTGCGTTTGCTACAATTTTGATGTATTATCTAAACGGCGATAATTATATTTTTGGCTCAATATTACTAATTATCTCTAATGTAGCATTTGGTACTTCTGTTGTATTATATAACTCATTTTTAACTTATATTTCTAATCACGAGGATAGAGATTCCACTTCTTCCAAAGGTTGGGCAGTTGGTTATTTAGGAGCTGCAGTTTTTTTAGGATTAAATCTATTTTTTGTGCAAAATGCAGAAAAATATGGATTTACAATGGGAGAAGCTGTTAGGATTTGTTTAATGACTGCTGGTATTTGGTGGGCAGTTTTTACAATAATCCCACTTTGGGGATTAAAATCACTTCGTAATTCTACTAAATTACAATTCAAACACA
Source organism: Ignavibacteria bacterium (assembly GCA_040383785.1). Classification (GTDB taxonomy): domain Bacteria; phylum Bacteroidota; class Ignavibacteria; order Kapaibacteriales; family UBA2268; genus JBDNHS01. The sequence continues at coordinate 1,798 of JBEICW010000522.1, forward strand.
TTTTTTCGAGTTTTCAAGAAATTAAATCTACTTTAAAATCTATAAGAACACATAAAATTACTTTCCAATTTTTAATTGCTTATTTGCTTTATAATGATGGAATCCAAGCAGTTATAGCTCTTGCTGCAACTTTTGGAAGTATAGAATTGAAATTAGGTAATGATGTCTTAATTTCTGCAATTTTACTTGTACAATTTGTTGCATTTATAGGATCGATTTTATTTAATTATCTTTCCAAATACACAAGCAATAAAATCGCCTTATTAATTGGAATATTAATTTGGACTTTTGCAATTGTTTATGCTTACGGCTGGCTTTATACTGAAACTGGTTTTTATATATTAAGTATAATAATAGGTCTTGTGCTTGGAGGCACTCAGTCAATAAGTCGAAGTGTTTTTTCACAATTAATTCCTTATGGTAAAGAAGCGGAATATTTTAGCTTCTATGAACTTACTGATAGAGGTACATCTTGGCTTGGAACTATGTTTTTTGCTTTGAGTTTGCAATTTACTAATTCTTATAGGTTTGCAATATTATCTTTAATCTTATTCTTTTTTATTGGATTAATTTTATTATATAAAACAGATATAAAAAAAGGTATTGAAGAAATTAAGTTGATAAATGGAGTCAAGTAAAAATATTGAAATATTATAAATAACTGTTTAAATGTAACATTTAGATAGTTTTTTCGTAAATCTTTACATAAACACAACTATTTATGTAAAGTAAAAATAAAATAAAAAAGCTATGAAAAAAAGTACAAAAAAATAAGAGATATTTCTACTTAGAATACTAATACTAATTTTTGAA
>JBEICW010000523.1:0-2596 GCA_040383785.1 Ignavibacteria bacterium
AATGATTTACATAATAAAATCTTAGTTTAATGGATACTTTAATTCAAGCTACACCAGAATATTCACCTGATTCAAGTTTGTTGATAATTGATGATGATGCAAATTTATTAAAGCATTTGAAAAGGTTATTTTCAAATAATTATGATGTAAAAGCTGTTATGTCTGCTAAAGAAGCTTTTACTACCATAAAATTGGGATTTGTACCTGGTGTAATTATTTGCGATCACGAAATGCCTCAACAAAGTGGAAATAAATTACTTGATGATTTAGGTAAAATATTGCCGAATGCTTCTAAAATTCTTCTTATAAAGCATTTGGAAAGTAAAGAAATTGTAGATGTAGTGAGCGAATCTAAGGCTTATTTATTTGTATTTAAACCAATGAATGATATGGAGATAATCCAGAGTGTCAAAATTTCATTTGAAAGATTTAAATATCAAAAAGCACTTGGTCAGCAAAAACAAATAATTACTAATAATAAGAATGTTATCTCAAAACTTCAACAAAAAGTGTTAGTAAATGAAATTGAAAATATAAATATTTTAAATGAATTTGCAATTTTGTTTGCTAAAGTGTTAGACATAAATGAAACTAATTACTATTTTACGCACAAGAGTACTTTTGTTAAAGATATAAGTATAAATATGGCTGATAAAATGGGACTCAGAGTAGAAACAAAACAACTATTAATTAAACTTTCAGAATTTATAAATACTATTTACTCTGGTATGCCAATAAATTTGAAACTCAATGAAGTATTTGATTTTACAGACCCAAATGAAATTTATCAATTTATGTCAAAATTCTCAGGTAATATAAATCAATTTAATTCAATTGGTAGATTTAAAAAATATTTTGATATTTTAGAACAAATTTTTGAACATAATGATGGAACTGGTATTCCCAAATACATTACAAGGCAAGATATCTATAGAGAGGCTTTGATAATTGGAATTGCAAACCAGTATCACAATTTAGTTTACAGAGTAAAGTTTGATGATTGGGATAAAATAATTGAACGAAAAACTATTACTCAATCGAAAGAAATTACATTAAAACGTCATAATAGTGCGATTAAATTTATTAAAAATCATTCTGATTGGTACACTCTCGAAGTTTTTAATTCATTTATAAAAATTCTTGAATCTGGTGTTTGTGAGTCTTTGAAACCCAAAGAAATTGATTTGACCATATCACTTTAATTTTAATTTTCATTTTTGAATTTATTCTATTTTAAATAACTACTTTATATATGAAATTTAACACATTTTCTTTAAATAAACATTTTTACATATTTACTTTATTAATTATATTTTTAGCTTTTGACAACTATAGTTTTTCTTACTCCAAATGTGGAACACATTCACGTTTGCATTTGAATAAAGATAGTTTACAAAATGAAATAAATTATAAATTCAGAAAATTAAATAGGACATTGGAAGAAATTAGAGAAAGACGTTCTCTACTTCAAAAATTCATAGATACCCCAAATGGTAGATTTAGAATTCATTATGATACAACTAGTTCAGAAAAAGTACCAAGTTTGGACGCAAACAATAACAACATTCCAGATTATGTTGATTCGGTAGTTTATTTCATAGAAAAAATATATGAATTTCAAGTTAATCAATTAGGTTTCACTGACCCAACTCTTAGGGATGGTAATCAAGAGATTAGTGGCGGAAGTGCTGCTTACGATATTTTTATTAGGCAATTAGGGGATTATAAATCTACAGTTGTTGATAGTCCAGGTTATTATGGAATGGTTGATAATGACCAAGTTTATGACAATAAAAATGGTATAATCAGACAAACATCTTATATGATAATTGATAATGATTATAGTCAATTAGATACAGCTTTTAAAGAAAATGAAATTACTAAAAAAAGAGCTTATAATACATTTGGTTATGAAGCACTTAAAGTAACTTTAGCACATGAGTTTCATCATTCAATTCAAATGTTTTATGCTGTAAATCAGTTTCTTACACTATCAGAGATGTTTAGTACTTATATGGAATGGAGAATGTTTCCTGAAATAAAAGACTATGTACAATATACAAGAAATTTATTAAACAATGAAGCGTACACACATTTATACACCTTAACAAATCTTGGTGATGGTTATGAGTTTAGCACATTTGGACAGTATATATATAAAAAATATGGCGATGATTTCTGGCTGAAATTCTGGGAAAGACATGGAAATGGTGAGAATGATTTTGGATCTTTAAATGAATTATTAATTGAACAAAATAGCAATCTAAAAGAAGTTTGGTGTGATTATACTAACTGGTTCTATTACACTGGTGAAAGAGCTATCGAAGGACAATATTTCGATGATGCAAAAATATTTCCAAAAGTCAAATATTATGACAATGAAAAATTTAAAGACCCTTCATTTTCGGCTACATTACATCTTAGACCCCTAAGTTTTAGTTTTTCGAGAGTAGTTTTTGATGGTTCAGATTATACTTCCGGAGATACATTAGACTTAAAAATCACTAATTGTGATATAGAAAGTGCTATAAATTATGATTTTGCAAAGACACAAAGATATGATTTAAGTGTTGTAAATAATAATTTTTCTAATTCT
>JBEICW010000524.1:0-2595 GCA_040383785.1 Ignavibacteria bacterium
GGTTGTTTTTCCTATTGGTGTAGGTAAAACAATCATCCCTAAATCTTTAAACTTTTGATAGTATTTATTCACTTTACTTTCTGTAACTGATTTTATGTTACCCCAACCCCAACTTCCTTTTACAATATAAAATTTTGAATTTGGGAACGTATTTTTAAGAGAATTAAACAATCCTGTTATATCTTCATTAGAATCGTAACCACCATTAGTACCTATTGAAACAACTACATTTTTTACATTTTTTGAAACAGGATATTTTTTAACTGCATTTTTCAACCAATTTAGTTGTATTCCCGATTTCCATAAGTTGTTTTCAGATTGATTTGTTCCAATTATTTTTGCAATAGAATTGTTATTACTTATAAATATTGATTTTGAATCTCCAATTACTATTGATTTAACAGGTTCGATTTCTAAACTTTCAGATTCAATTAAATTTACTGAATTGTTTGATGAGATATTTTTTGAATTGTTTTGAATGTATCTAACAACAAGAAATACTGATATGGCACTTATAATTCCTAATATCAATTTATTGCTTGAATTTACACTTGTTATTTCCATTCTACTCTATTTATAAGAAGAGTAAAGTTACAAAATTTTATTAAACTGCTTTTTTATTTATGTGCAGGATATTTTGTAGGTAATGTGTATTTATAGAATAATTGTCTTGTAGGGCATTTACCTAATACTTTCTTGCTTGTATTTAAGTTCCAAAGCCAATCTTTTACAAGTTTTAGTTGTGGATTCTTATCTCCTGTATCTTTTTTTATTTTTTCTATTATATCTTTTGGTCTTTGTCCTTGAACATTTACGGCTCTATCGTAAGCACTAACATCGCCACTTGAACCCCTGCTTGTAATTCCAACCCAAGCATTACCATCTTTTGACTTATCTACTGTAACTTCCCAATTAGAAGTCATATTTTTTGTATCGAACACAACATTAACATCTGTTATATCGGGATTTATACCTTGTTTATGAAGTTTTTTTAACACTTCGTTTACCTTAACATTAAGATTGCCTATAACTCTTCCGTGAGTTCCTTGAAAAGCGTGTAATTCATCACAACTTTTCGCTTTATAATTACCTTTTATTTTAAATGGTAATTTCAAATCTCCCGAATCAGATGATTCATTTCCCTTACTACTAATCAACAAGTAATATAAAACTCCAATAGCAATAATCGGAACGTAAATTGGAATATTCGTTTGTTTTTTTACAAGCATAGGACAACTTTAATATTATATAAGTTACAAATATAAACAAAAAAAAAGCCGTAAATAAATACGGCTAAAGTAGTGTTTAAAACAAAATCAACAAATTTCGTTAAACAAATATAACATTTTTAATCCATTCTCATAGATTCTTCTAATGTTATAACGAAATCTCCGAACTTATTTTGTAGGAAGTTAAAACATTCCTCGATAGTATCGAAGTAGTTACCATTCGCCCAAAATTGAGTCAGGTGTAAATCAAATCCACATTCAAAACTTAAAAATGGTCGTTCATCAGAACCTTGTTCTGTTCTGATACAAAAGTAAGCAGGAATCCTACCTTTCATATCAGAAAGTCTTTTACAGGTAGTTATGTAGTCATAAACTATCTTACCTCCGATAAAAAGGTTTCCATCACTATCAACCACAACATCTTTCGATGTATAATCTTTTGGCATCAACAAAAAGCCATAAGGAATTTGAACCACAAAATCCTCTGTCCATTCATTATAATCATCATCCGAGAACCAATAAGATTCTGTTTTATCTTCAATGAAGTCAATAACGTATTCAGCACCATTTTTTTCTTTAGTAAACAACATAAAAGAAAGTATTAAAAAAAGTAAAAGTTGGATTATCTTGCCGTAATCCTCTCGGCTTATGAAACAAATGTATGAGGGTTGTGTGCATAGTATCTGCACAGATGAAATTATTTTTTATAGCAAAAAAAAACCACGCATCCTGCGTGGCTCTTTGGAAGTAGTTTTTGCGTACTCTTCTTAATAACGCACAAGAAATGTTAGGCTACTGCTTTCAATTCTTGATTCATTCCGATAACTTTGTCAGTTATATTTTAAATCTTCTCTCTCGTTCTCTTTCTACCCTGTCAAAGCCAAAAAACATCCCCATATAAATAATTTTAAAAAGGATAGGTTTGAACAATCCTAACTATCCTTTTCTGAACAACACAAGTGGAGATGAGGGGAATCGAACCCCTGTCCAAAATAGCGACTAAACTCAATCAAACAAAGACCTGTGCAAATATAACAAATTATTTAATACAATAACTTTTAAGTAAAAAAAAAACCACAAATTAATGTGGCTCTTAAATTAAAATTGGTTTATTCTTTGACTTCTGATGATTCCTTTGTGAAATGAAACACAGGGTCTATATTTAAACATTTATTTGCTAAATTTTCAAGTCTTTCTTTTTGTTCTGAATCTGAATTAATATCTTTAGTTCCATTTTGAGAAAATAAATTAAAAAGTCCATCTACAATAGAACTTAACTTTAAATTTTTATATTTATCAGTTAGATAAGATAAAGCCAATTCATCAGAACCTAAATTTTTTCTATGAGATGAAAGGAAAGGATTAC
>JBEICW010000525.1:0-2593 GCA_040383785.1 Ignavibacteria bacterium
CTAATAATAATTGCAGTAGTGTATTTTAGAAAGAATATAAACGGAAGAGATAGGATAAAAGTTAAGTTATAATTCAATTACAATACCAGCAGATAAATTTGGTAAAAATGGCACACCACTATTGCCAATAAAAGGTGTAACGACTCCTGCTCTTAACATCAAAAAATATAATTTAAAATCATAACTTACTCCAATTAAAGGGGCACCTGTAGAAGAGCTGCCATGTACAACATCAACTATTCCTAATAGACCTCCTGAAATGCTAAAATTATGTTCAATATTTTTAGTAATTGGGAAATTCCAATAATAATCAACAAAACACCACCTGCAATAATAATATACATTAATTGAGCTCTAAAACCATTAGTTTCTGAAATCATTTGATCATAATTAAGATATATAAAAGGAAGACCTAATCCAGCTCCAATCATAGACCTATTGCTATGTTTACTGATTGTATCTTTTTCGAGAATATGCTCATTTATAGAAATTACATCCTCTAAGTTTAGATTAAATAACTTTTCATTTTGCGAAATTTTGTAAAATGTAGGTTGGATTTCTGTAATTGTAACGCTACTAAGTGTATCTGTTTTAGTTTGTATATCCAAAGTTACATTAACACGCCTTTTGATTAGTTTACGTTTTAGAGTATCTATTTTTCCATTTAGATATTGCACTTCAATTAAGTTGTAATCATCTAAAGCTTTTTGAATACAAATAAACTCATTCCCTTTTTTCATTATAACTTTAGTTTGGGATATAGAGTTAGAAATATTTAATACCAAAACAACCAAAAAAAAGAAATATTTTATCATAATACCTCAAAAAAAACAAATACTAATCAAAGGAACGAACGAAAGAAATATATTATTATTATAAACAAAAAAATAGGTCAGAAATTACTCATGACCTATTTTTAATATTATATATGTTTATATTTTAAATTTATGGAAGTTACCAAATAAGTTTAAATTCTATATTTTAATTACGCTTCCATATAGTCTTCGATTGGATTGCAACTACAAACTAAGTTTCTATCTCCATAAGCATCATTTACTCTTGATACTGTGGGCCAAAACTTCACTTGTTTGCTATATTCATAAGGGAAAGCAGCATTCTCTCTGCTGTAAGATTTATCCCAATCACTTGAAATTACTACACTTGAAGTATGTGGTGCGTTAGTCAGTATATTATTTTCTTTAGGTGCATTACCTAATTCAATTTCTTTAATTTCTTCTCTAATAGCTATCATAGCATCAATAAATCTGTCCATCTCTGCTAATGGCTCACTTTCTGTTGGCTCAACCATCAATGTACCAGCTACTGGGAAAGAAACCGTTGGAGCGTGGAAACCATAATCCATTAATCTTTTTGCAATATCTACTACTTCGATACCAGCAGTAAGTCTAAATCCATTCATATCAAAAATTAATTCGTGAGCTACCATACCAAGTTCATTTGTATATAAAACTTTATAGTGGTCTTGTAATTTATGTTTGATATAATTTGCATTCAAAATTGCTAATTGAGTAGCTTTTTTAAGTCCGGCAGTACCCATCATTTTGATATAAGCATAAGATATAACTAATATTGAAGCGCTTCCCCAAGGTGCAGCAGAAACCGCACTAATCGCTTTTTCGCCACCAGTTTTTATCAATTTATGACCAGGTAAAAATGGAGCTAAATGTTTTACAACTCCAATTGGTCCAACACCAGGTCCACCACCACCGTGAGGAATACAGAATGTTTTATGTAAATTCAAATGGCATACATCAGCACCAATTCTGGCAGGAGAAGTGATTCCAACTTGTGCGTTCATATTTGCACCATCCATATAAACCTGTCCACCGTGAGCGTGGATTAATTCTGTTATTTCTAAAATTTTCTCTTCGAATACGCCATAAGTAGACGGATATGTAACCATCAAAGCAGCTAAATTTGCACTATTTGCCTCTACTTTCAATTTCAAATCATCAAAATCAATTTTCCCGCTAGTATCAGTTTTAACTACTACTACTTTCATACCAGCCATTACAGCAGATGCAGGATTAGTTCCGTGTGCAGATGCAGGAATAACGCAGATATTTCTATGACCTTCGCCTCTACTTTGGTGATATGCTCTGATAACCATAAGTCCAGCATATTCTCCTTGAGCTCCAGAGTTTGGTTGTAATGACATTGCATCAAATCCAGTAATTTCACACAAATCTCTTTCAAGTTTTTTGATTAACTCTTGATATCCCAAAGTTTGACTGCTTGGAGAGAATGGGTGAATATTTCCAACTTCAGGATATGTAACGCCAATCATTTCAGTTGTTGCATTTAATTTCATTGTACAAGAGCCAAGCGGAATCATTGAGCCAGTTAAAGATAAATCTTTATTTTCTAACATTTTTAAATATCTCAACATATTAGTTTCAGAATGATATTTGTTAAATGTTGGATGTGTCATGTATTTAGACGTTCTGGCTAAACTTGGATGTATGTGATTTAACTCATTAATTTCAACTTCAATATTTACAGTTTGATTAACCACATTTTCAAATATAGAAATTAATTCATACACATCTTCGGTAGTCGCCACTTCGTTTAA
>JBEICW010000526.1:0-2588 GCA_040383785.1 Ignavibacteria bacterium
GGATTTTTAGAAGATTATTAACTAATAATTTTTACTTAATTACTTAAAGTAGAAAATAAATATATTATTAATTTATTCGTCTTGTTGATTTTAAGCGCATCATAAGAATTTTAAAACTATACAATAGCTTTGGGGGAGGCATTTGTGTACTATAACCAAAACAAACAATTAAGAAGTAGTAATCAAGGTTTAAATATTAATATTCCTTGGGATAGTAATACAGCCAAAGGTTTTATTGCTGCTGTTCTAATATTGATTTTGTTTTTTTTCATTTCCCCATATATTAAATTAGACGACAAACCCACTTTAAGAGAACATACTACTGTTCCTATTGAACTTCTAATTTTGGGTTCCGGAGATGGTACTGGCAGACGCTCTGGTAACCTAACTGCAGAAGGTGCAAGAAGTAAAGGGCAAAACCCAACTATAAATATTGAAGATGCACAAAAAACTCCAAATGATGTAAATAACAAAAAATCTACTTCAACTAATACTGACATTGCTACAGATTTTAAACCTGTGGATAAAATGAGTGGTGAAAAAAATCCAAGCAAGGTTAGTGGCTCAGATACAAAAAATGTTGGTGATAATAAAAATGGTGATGATTTTGGCAGTGGTCTTGGCTCTAAAGGTAGTGGCAAAGGTGCGGGTGATGGCTTTGGTGATATAGACTGGGGTGGTGGTGGCAATAGAGTTGTTTTAGAAAAACCTTTACCTAAATTTCCTAATGGTGTAAGAACATCAGGTCAAATTGTATTAAGATTTAAGGTATTGCCAGATGGAACTGTAACAAGTGTAGTGCCATTACAAAAGGCTGACCCAGAATTAGAGTTTGCTGCTGTTCAAGCCCTTAAAAAATGGAGATTTAATCCATTAAAAGAAGATTCCCCAGTAATGATTGGCACAATTCCTTTGACATTTATTTTAAGATAAATTTAAGATACTATTTTAAGATACTTATTTTATTAATAAAAAAATACTTAGGTTATTCATTTTAGATTTTTTGTCAAATATAAATTTTGAATCCATTTTGGATTTTTTTAATAGCTTATCCAGCGAAGGTAAAGTTATTGTTATCACTATGTTAATAATTATTTTATTTTCTTTGATTAAAAAAACTATCAAATTATTACTTTATTTCGTCATTATAGTTGTATTATATTTAATGTATATAAATTCTGGAATATTTTAGTTTTTAAAGCTCTAAATTTTAAAAGTTATACATTTATATATAATTTATGTTACTTATTATGTTAAAATTGAAAATATTAAATTAAATTAGGTAAAAATGATTTATAATATTGCTATTATTGGAAGCGGTTACGTTGGTTTAGTTTCTGGTACTTGTTTTGCAAATACTGGAAATTATGTAGTTGGTGTTGATATTGATGAAAACAAAGTTAAATTAATGACAGATGGTATAAGCCCGATTTATGAACCAGGCTTAGAACACTTAATGAAAAAAAACATTAAAGAAAATAGATTAAGTTTTACTACTGATTTAAAATCAACAGTGCTCAAATCTGAAATTATTTTTTTATGTTTACCAACTCCACCTAATGAAGATGGTTCCGCAGATTTGGATTATGTATTAAATATGGCTGGCGAAATTGCAAATATTTTAAAAAATAACAACAATAATGACCATAAAATTTTAGTCAATAAATCTACTGTACCAGTAGGTACAGCCGAAAAAGTAAGAAATATCTTAGATAAAGAATATCCCAATAACAATTTAGAAGTAGTTAGTAACCCAGAATTTCTAGCTGAAGGATATGCTGTTGAAGACGCATTAAAGCCAGATAGAGTTGTAATTGGTACAAGAAGTGAAAGAGTTGTTGCTATAATGAAAGACTTGTATGAACCTTTTTTAAGAAGTGGTAATCCAATTTATTTTATGGATGAAAAAAGTGCAGAAGTAACCAAATATGCAGCAAATTCATTTTTGGCTATTAAAATTTCATTTATGAATGATTTGGCAAGATATGCAGAAACAGTGGGAGCTGATGTTGAAAAAATCAGAGATGGTATTGGATCAGACAGTCGAATTGGAAAAAAACATTTGTACCCAGGTTTGGGTTATGGTGGCTCTTGTTTCCCTAAAGATGTAAAAGCATTAGTATATTCATCTCAAGAGAACTCTTCCCCTTTAAGACTTGTTCAATTGGCTCAAGAAATTAATAACACTCAAATTGATTACTTCTTAGAAAAACTATATAAGCATTTTGATAATAACCTCGAAGGTAAAACTTTTGCAATTTGGGGACTGGCATTCAAACCAAATACAGATGATGTAAGAGAAGCCCCTGCTTTTGCTGCAATTGATAGATTATTAGCAAAAGGTGCGAAGGTTAATGTTTATGACCCAGAAGCAATTGAAAATACAAAATCAATTTATGGTGATAAAATTAATTATACCACAAATCCCTACGAATGTGCAAATGGTTGTGATTCATTATTGGTAATAACCGAATGGTTAATTTTTAGAAATCCAGATTTTAATAAACTAGCAGCTAATCTAAAAAATAAAGTAATTTTTGATGGTAGAAATCTTTATGATGCTAAAGAACTAAAAGAATTAGGTTTTA
>JBEICW010000527.1:0-2578 GCA_040383785.1 Ignavibacteria bacterium
ACCTTTGAAGTTTTTATTATAATAAATACTAATTATTTATGTTTTTATAATTAATAATAACGCAAATATATACAAAAAATTATTAAATTAAAAAGTTTACTGTTAATTCCTTTATTTTATGGTATTAAAAAAATCATTTATTTTTGTATAGTTTCTAGAATATGTATATTTTTGATAAAAAATTCATATTTTAAAATTTTAATTAAATCCACTTATGAAAATTAATTTTCAAACTAAAAAAATAAATGAAAAAAATTATACTTGTTTTATTTGTCATTACAATTTTTGCTGCTAATCAATCTACACTACTCTCTAAAGTCTGGCAAATTGGCGTACAAAGTGAATATAAATTTTGTAATGAAATAAATAACTTAATTAATCCTAATCAATTAATAAATGGTAATTGTATTGAAAATGTTAGACTTACAAAAATTAAGAAATATTAACATTAGATAGCGTAGTATTTCCTAAAAAATTAACTGATAATGTAAATATAAAATTAAAGGATAATCAATTTCCTATTATTTTAAATGAAAATTGTAAAACAAATGAAATTCTTTTTGAATTTACATCAGATAATATAGGAATTTATAACGACAACATCATAAAATTATATTTTACAAAAAATGGTGAACAAGTTTATCGTGAAATGTATATTGAATGTAGAGTTCAATTAAGTAACAGTGTTGAAAGCTTTGATATTAAAAAATTAAATATCTTCCCCAACCCATCATCAGATAAGATTTCTTTGGATTTGGGTGGCGTAGAAATAGCAGATTTGGTGGTTTATGATATTTTGGGTAATGAAATTTTGTCTATCCCAAATTACTCAAACAAAAGCGAAATCGATATAATTAATTATTCCATAGACACATATACAATCCAAATCCAAACAAGCACAGGAAATATGAGCCAAAGACTTTTGGTGAATAGTTAGGAAGAAAGAGGTTAGAGATTAAAGGTAAATGATTATTGGTTAATTGTAAAATGTAGAGACGTTGCACGCAACGTCTCTTTTTGTTTGTACACAATAAATGTGTAGTAAATGCGTCATAAGATAGTGGTTAATTATTAGAGGTTAGGGGTTAATGATTAAGCAAGTTCAATGAAATAATTAAAACAGGCAAAAATCGTGAAATATCGTGAAGTTTTTGATTAAAAATAGCAAAATGAGTGCAAAAAGTGCAAAATATGCTCTTGTAGGGACAATTCGCGAATTGTCCGTTTTCGAAAAGGGACAGGTCTCGAACTAACCCAACGAAGATTGAAAAACAGGCAAAAATCGTGAAATATCGTGAAGTTTTTGATTAAAAACGCAAAAAATAGTGCAATTAGTGCAAAAATACCTTAATTTTGTAATTCGATAATTACAAAAACAAAATTCAAATTTACAAATATAAATACTTAAAATATGAAATTAGTTAGCTTTATAAATCAAGAAAATAAAACACGATTTGGTTGTATATATGACAATCAAATTATAGATATGCAAAATTCTGGAAAGTCATTTGGTTATGAATTATGTACTGATATAATGGAATACCTGAATGATGAACACGAATATGAAAAAGTTCACGCATTTTGGGATAATATCAGTTCCAAAGAAACTACAGAAGTTTGGGCAAAAATTAAAGCTGAAAACATCAAACAATTACTTTCTCCGGTACCAAAGCCAACTTCTTGTCGCGATGGTTATGCATTTCAGCAGCACGTAGAGGCAGCACGTAGAAACCGAGGCGTAGATATGATTCCAGAATTTTATCAATACCCAATTTTTTACTTTACCAATCACCAAGCGGTTTTTGGTGAAGGTGAAATAGTTATCGAAAAAGACCATTTGCTTAAATTAGATTTTGAATTAGAGTGGGCTGTTGTAATTGGCAAACGTGGCAAAAATATCAAAGCAGAAGTAGCTGATGAGTATATTGCTGGGTTTACGATTATGAACGATTGGTCGGCTCGCACACTTCAAATGGAAGAGATGCTTTTGAATTTGGGTCCAGCGAAAGGCAAAGATTTTGCAACAACACTTGGCAGATACCTTGCTACTCCAGATGAACTATTTGATAATATTGTTGATGATGAAATTGGTGTGTTATCAAGTAAAATCAAAGGCAATATGTATGATTTGGAAATGAAAGCATTTCATAATGGCAAACAAGTTAGCTTTGGCAATACAAAAGATATGACTTTTTCATTTGCTGAAATTATAGAAAGAGTATCGTATGGAGTTGAGATTTTCCCTGGTGATGTGATTGGCTCTGGTACAGTTGGAACTGGGTGTTATCTTGAATTAAACGGCACATGGGCAAGAGAAGCCAAAGAAAAAGGTCAAGAATTTACCCCAATTTGGGTAAATGATGGCGATGAATTTACATTAGAAATAGATGGTTTGGGCAAATTATCCAACACAATCAAACTAAACGAAAATTCTGAATCATTATTAGCCAAGAAGAAAATGTAGTGTGATATTAGGATATTACAAGAAACACAAAAAAAGGGATAAGTTGTAACCTATCCCTTTTTTAATATGAACTTAACTTAAAGTCTAAATGTAATTATGACTGTTTCATAGCCC
>JBEICW010000528.1:0-2566 GCA_040383785.1 Ignavibacteria bacterium
AAAACTTCACGATATTTCACGATTTTTGCATGTTTCTTTTATCTCAATGAACTGTCCTTCATCAACCGTAGGTTAACCCTACGGTTGATTTCTGCACTTTCTTATGACGCAATAATTACATAATTATTGCGTTTTGTTGTGATTTGCTTTTCCCCTTACTCCCAACCCCATAGTTTTTGGATTGTAGAGGTGGGTGAAATATTTTTATTATGAATTATCTGTTGCCAATTAGCTACTATCTAATTGAATAAATTAGAATAAATTGATATATTCGTTGATAATAATTTTGAATTTTCCACCTAAAATAAGTCCATAAGTATTATTACTTTTATAAAGAGCACGCCATACTTCTGTATCCCCTTTTATTGTTTTAATGTTAATACTAATTATTTCGTCGCTATCTTCTAATGGCTGTATCTCGTATTTAGTAGCTGCTGTTAACTTTTTTAATTCTACTTTTAATTTTTTGATAGCAAATTCTATATTGATATTCGGTGTTTCTAATATTAAACTCTCGTTTATTGAGTTTGTACCTGAAATTGGATTAAAAATGCCATCTGGAGATTCCCAGCAATATAAAATGACAAATTCTTTTTTTGTAAAAGTGGGTGTTTTTTTGAGACTATTTAAACACTTAAGATATTGTCTTAATTTAAAAAACGTAGGTATATCCATATAAAAAGATTTATGTGGATCTAATAATGCCGCTTCTGCCCAAAAGCTAAATGCTTTTAGATTTTCTTTATATTCTTCGTTTTTCTGATAATAATACGCATAATCTTCGTTGTCTGTATTTGGCAGATAACTATTTTCTTCTATATTTGAAATATAACCTACTTCTTCGTCTATTTCTATATATTGAGAAACAGAAGATACATCTGGAACTAAAAATAAAAAACGGTTTTGTCTTCTGAGCATAACCCAAAAACCGGAAGAGCATATTTGCATACCACAACCCTTACACACACTCGTGTTAAATTCGCTAGTAAGAGAATTGAAGCACAACAGACCTTCCATTTCTAATAATAATCTATTTTCTATATAAAATGAATTATAATAACGAGTATTATCCATTTCGGGATCATAATCGTAATCGAAATTATATTTATGTAATTCTTTTCTAAAATTTTGTGATGTCCACATAACTACTCCTCTAATAATGGTTATTATAGTTAATTTTTGAGATTTTTTTAAGTTGATATGATAGAATAAAATCCAACAATTTATGATAAAGTTAGATTAAGATAATGTTAGATAATGATATTTAGAATATGAGAGATTGGTTGTTAGCTTGTCTTTAAAGTAGTAGTATTAGTTATGTATCTAATGAAAAAAAGATATTGTTGCGTGAGTTTCTAAGTTTAGTAATATATATGAGATATAAATAGGTTTGGCGTATTATTTTATTTCATAGCAGTGGAAAATTATGCTCATAAATACATTACGTAAAATATTTTAAAAAGTTTCAAAATTTTTTGTTTTATTTATAAAATTATATTTTTTGTTTTTATATATCTCCTCTTCCACCTACTCCAAGCCCATAGATTTTGGATTGTAGAGGTGGGTAATAAAGAAGAGAATGAATTATATATCCCAAATCCCTACCTACCCCACCTGCTCTTCTATCATTTTGTTAAATTCCTCTTCGTTTAGGATACGGACACCTAATTCTAATGCTTTGGTGTATTTGCTGCCGGGGGAGTCGCCCACTACTACGAAACTCGTTTTTTTGCTTACTGATTTGCTTTCTCTGCCACCGTATTTTTCTACGATTTTGGCTGCATCGTTTCTGGTTATTGTCGTGAGTTCACCTGTGAAAACAAAGGTCAGCCCTGCCATAAATTGTACGCTATTGTCGATTTCTTCGGGTGCTTTTGCTAATGTTAGCCCTGCTGTTTTGAGTTTGTTGATTATCTCAATTTCATTTTCATCAGCAAAAAATGCAACAATAGACTCTGCCATTTTTTCACCAATTTCGTGAATTTTGATTAAATCTTCGTATTTTGAGTTTATCAATTCATCAATATTATTGAAGTTTTTAGCTAAAATCTTTGAGCCACCTTCACCAATAAATCTAATCCCTAATGCAAATAAAATCTTTTGGAAAGGTTGCTTTTTGCTTTGCTCAAGTCCGTTTATTAGTTTGTCGTAACTTTTTTCACCCCAACCGTCAAGTGCTTTGATTTGATTTTCAAATTGACTTATTGCATATATATCAGCAATGTTTTTGATATAACCCAACTGCACAAATTGCTCTACAACTTTTTCGCCAAGTCCGTCTATGTTCATTGCGTTACGTGATGCAAAATGCTCAATTTTACGGCGAATTTGCCATTCACATTCTGCGTGGTTGCAGTAATGATTTGCTTCGCCTTCTATTCTGATTAATTCCGATTTTTTATCGCATGGACATAACATCGGGAAAATATATTCTTTGCTTTCAGGGTCGCGACTATCCAAATCTACTTTTGTAACTTTTGGGATTACTTCGCCACCTTTTTCGATATAAACTTTGTCGCCAATACGAATATCAAGCTCTTGGATAAAGTCGTAATTATGAAGCGAT
>JBEICW010000529.1:0-2566 GCA_040383785.1 Ignavibacteria bacterium
ATTACTTTTTGGTGTCGCCTTTGGAGTGAACATTCCCTTTCAAATAAGTGAATAGTATTGCCGTATTTATCCGCAGCTATCTGCACTTCAATATGTCGCGGATTTAGAATGTATTTTTCAATAAAAATATCGCCATCACCAAAAGCAGATAGTGCTTCCCTTTGAGCAGAGTTGATTGCTTCTTCTAATTCTGAAGTATTATTTACAACTCGCATTCCTTTGCCACCGCCACCTGCAGATGCTTTTACAAGCACTGGAAAACCGATATTTACTACCTTATCTTCAATAACAGAATATTCCAAATTCCCGACTTCAAAACCAGGTACAATTGGAATATTATTTTCAATCATTAATCTACGCGACTCGATTTTAGAGCCAAGTAAATTTACTTCATTAGATTTTGGACCAATAAAAATAAGTCCTGTCGCTCTAACTTTTTCATTAAATTCTCTATTTTCAGATAAAAAACCATATCCAGGGTGAATTGCATCACAATTAGAATTTATAGCTACATCAATTAATTTATCAATATTTAGATATGAACTTTTGGGTGCTGCTTCGCCAATCAAATACGCCTCATCTGCAATAATTGAATGTAATGCAGTTTTGTCTGGCTCTGAATAAACAGCAACTGTTTTGATGCCTAACTCTTTGCACGCCTTGATAATTCTACACGCAATTTCACTTCTATTTGCAATTAAAACTTTTGTTATTTTCTTAATTTCCACTTGTGATTTCCACTTTTTTATTACATTTTGATAATTTCACTACAACTAAAACTTAGGTTTTCTTTTGTCTAAAAAAGATTGAATACCATTTATAGACTCATTTCCTTGTCTTAATTTCGCAATTATATCTGCTGAAATATTCAAATATGATTTTTGGTCTAATTTATCTACAAAATTAACAATTTCTTTGACTTTTTGTACAGCAATAGGTCCATTATTGATAATTTTTTTTCTAAATTCTTCAACTTTGCTTTCAATCTCAGTTTCTACTTCAATAAAATTAACTATTCCAATTTGTTTTGCAGTCTCAACCCCAAATCTTTCGCCTGAAAGTAGATAAGGTCTATAATCTGAATCTCTGAATTTTAACTTTAGATATTTGATTATCGCCACAGGAATTACTCCGATTGTAACTTCACTAATCCCAAATTTAGAATTTGGAGTAGCAAACACTACATCAGAAGTGAGCAATATACCAACACCACCGCCTACAGCAAATCCATTAACCACAGAAATTATTGGAATGGTCAAATGATATAATTTTTCCAAAAGTAAAACTAACTTATAAGAATCATCAAAATTTTCATCGTAAGTTTTTACCAAACCTTCTTTCAGCCAATTCAAATCAGCACCTGAGCAGAAGTTTTTCCCACTTGATTTGAATATTATACACCTAATCTCTTCAAAATCCTCAATAAAAGGAATGCCACTCAATTCAAAATCTTTGAGATTTTTGATGCGGTAATATTCACGTTGATTTTTTTCGTGCAGTTCCAAAAAGTCCGCTACTATTAGCAATTCATTGATAAATTGCATATTTAGTGCATTATAAACCTCAGGTCTATCCAATATCACAGTTAGAGTATAGTCTGTATAACTAACTTTCAGACACTGAAAATTATATCCATTCAATTCTATTATATTTTGTATTTTTTCTTTCAATTTTGGTTCTCTAATAATGAGTATAAATCATCACAGGTCTATAAACTAAATAACAAACTATTCCCATTCATTCCTTAACTCTCTTTGAATTTCTAAAGCGTCTTTATCAGTATTAATTAAAAAATGTCATAATTCTAATAATATTTTATCAAATTCGTTTTTTGAAATGTAATTTGTTTTTGAGTCTTTATTGTTTATAACATCCTTGTTTTTATAAATCAACATATCAAACTTGTATTCTTTTTCATTATTATCAATTTCATATACATGTAAAAGAATATAAACACATTTCATTGCTAAACCTTAAATATATTATTTTTAATAAACGCCCCTACATCCTAAACACACCGAAATTGTGTTCTGGGATTGGTTTGTTAAGTGAGATTGATAAATTTAGTGCTAATACTTCTCGCATTTTTGCTGGGTCAATTATGCCATCATCCCACAATCTCGCTGTGCTATAATATGGGCTTGCTTGCTCTTCGTATAAGTCCCAAATTGGCTTTTTTATATCATAAATTTCGTCTTCTGTTAGCTCTTTCCCACTTTTTAGAAGTGATGCCACTTTTACTTGTGTAAGCACGTCTGCTGCCTGTTCGCCACCCATAACCGAGATTTTGCTATTCGGCAACATCCACATAAAATTAGGTTCGTAGCCACGCCCACACATAGCGTAGTTACCAGCACCATAAGAGCCACCAACAACGACAGTAAACTTAGGCACTTGAGCATTTGCTACTGCGTGAACCATCTTTGCACCATCGCGAGCTATGCCACCATGTTCGTACTTTTTGCCTACCATAAAACCAGTGATATTTTGCAAGAAAATGAGCGGAATTTTACGAATAGAACATAATTCAATAAAATGTGCCCCTTTCTGGCTTGACTCACCAAAA
>JBEICW010000530.1:0-2560 GCA_040383785.1 Ignavibacteria bacterium
AAAATTAAGGAAAAATTTTATGAAATTAATTTATACAGTAATAATATTATTCATTTTTAGTACAAATTTACTTTTATTTTCGAATACTAATAATATATCTAATATTATCTCAAATAAATTATCAGCAAATTCAAAAATGTTATTTTTGGAGGTACAGAGTGAAATTAACCATAATATTAATCATTATTACTCAAATCTTAAGTCTTTAAAAACAAAAGAAAATCAACTAAATTTATCTAAAATTCAAAAAATTAGCTTTGATAATAAATTTGAGGATTTAAATACACAGTTAAAAAATATTGATAAATATTTAAAATTTGAGCAGAGTAATTCTGAATTAAATAACTCATTTTCAAATAAATTTAATTATTTATTTGAATCGAAAAATAATGTTAATTACATAAATGGATTAATAAAACTTAATGACAAAATTAATCCCAAAATTTTATCTGAGTTAGAAAATATGGGAATTATTATTAAATCAAAATTCTCAACTATTTTATCTGTAACTATACCATTAAATAATCTATATTCAAGTTTAATTAATGAAAAAATCAAACAATTTGAAATTTTTTCAAACGATTCGCCGGATTTACTTAGGTCTCGCAAAGAGGCAGGTGTAGATAGTTTAAATGCAGGATTTGATAATATTCCAGCACTTAGCGGCAAAAATGTAGTAGTTGGTGTTATTGATTGGGGATTTGATTTTACTCATCCAAACTTTTGGAATAAAGATTATACAAAAAGTAGAATTAATAAAGCTTGGGACCAATATAAATATAACGCAGATTTTGGTTACAAACCAGATTATGGTTATGGTGTAGTTTATGACAATCAAGAAGCATTAGTTGGAGCAATTGCTGATACTGCCGGCGAACATGGAATACTTTCTCACGGCTCACATACTGCTGGAATTGCTGGTGGAAGTGGTATAGATAGTGCTTTACAACATACCAAAGGCGTAGCACACAATTCTGACTTAATTATGATTACACGTGAGTCGGGACCTGCAGCATTTGCAGATGCAGTTGATTTTATAAGCAAACACGCAGATTCAGTTGGAAAACCATTTGTGATTAATATGAGTTTTGGAGGACATAATGGTCCTCATGATGGTTCAAGTTTGCAAAATCAAATTATTGATGAGGCAAGTGGTGAAGGTAAAATTTTTATAGGCTCGGCTGGCAATAATGGAAATGATAATTGCCATTTGCAACATATTTTAAATAATGACACTTTAAAAAGTTTTGTTGGATTTTCATTTAATACCGTTGATTATTATGGTCAGAATATTATACTTTGGGGTGAGAAAAACAAAGACTTTAAATTTAGAGTAAATTTAGCAGATAACAGTGGATTTGTTTTTGGTAATTCAGACTTTTTTGATACTAAAGAAAACCTTGCTATTGATACATTTTATGTATTTAACACCGACACATTATTTTTGAGAGTTACTACCGAAAGCAGTAATGCATTAAATGAAAAATGTAATGCTAATGTAGTAATAGCTTATAAATCCAAAGGATATGCCACAATTGATGTAGTAAATTCTACAGAAAATAATGAAGAAAATGAAATTCACCTATGGAATATGATAAGACAAAATAAAAGACTTACAAATTGGGGACGTCCATTTTTTAATATAATTAGTAGTAAAGTTGTAGAAGGATATAAAACTGGTAATAATGATTTTACTGTTGGAGAGCCATCGGGTGTTGGCAAAAGAGTAATAAGCATTGGTTCATTTAATGTATCCACTACTTCAAATGGGGATATTCTTTCTAATAACATTTCTACTTTCTCATCAAGAGGACCCACTATAGATAAGAGAACTAAGCCCGATTTGGCTGCATCTGGAGAGTTTGTTCGTTCATCAATTAATTCTTCAGACCCAGCATACAATAGTGGTGGAGGTTACACACCTGGGGTAAGTGAGTTTGATTATAATGGAACAAAATATCGATATGCTACTAGTTCTGGCACTTCAATGTCTGGACCTATGGTTGCTGGCACTGTTGCTTTGCTCTTGGAATTTAATCCCAAATTAACTCCTGAAGAATTAAAATACATTTTACAAGCAAGTACAAAACAAGATAATTATACTACTTTTTATGATAGAATGGTGCCAAATAATACTTGGGGTACAGGTAAATTAAATGCAATTGGTGCGGCAGTTAAAACAAACGAATTGATTACAAGTATAGATGGTTACAATTCAAATGATATGATTACAATTTATCCAAATCCTGTTGTTAACGAGATTTTTATCAATTTGAAAAATCAAGAGATTAATTCTTTTGAAATTTTTGATATTAATGGTAATATGATGTATAAAAACTTAGATATTAAAAATAATAATCAAATTATCATCTCAACAGAAAATTTCCAACAAGGGATTTATTTCTTAAAAATTAATTCCCAAGATGTAAAAAAAACATATAAATTTATCAAGTAAATTTATTAATTTCTTTTATTAGATAAATTAAAATCATATTTATTAATTATCAAAATCATTGTAATAAAAAGTTGTAAAAACAAAATAATTAGGAAATATGGAATT
>JBEICW010000531.1:0-2556 GCA_040383785.1 Ignavibacteria bacterium
GCTGAAGGCATCAAAGTTGCCAAAGATACAATACCTGATCTTATACTTTTAGATATCATGATGCCTTTGGTTAATGGTTACGAAGTTTGTAAATCACTTAAAGAAGATTATTCCACACGTGATATACCAATTATCTTTTTGTCTGCCAAAATTGATTCTGAAGATATTGTAAAAGGACTAAGATTAGGTGCAGTTGATTATATCAACAAACCATTTCTGCACCCCGAAGAACTCTTGGCAAGAATTAGTACCCATATTGAAATTAAGATTTATAGAGATAGTTTAGTAGTACAAAATGAAAGATTAAATTCTATAAATCAAGAAAAAAATGATTTTATCGCTACAATAGTTCATGACCTAAAAAATCCAGTATTTAATATTTCTTTGATTGCAAAAACTATTTTAAAAGATAAAAATATCAATAAAGAAGATATTAAAGATCTTGCACAAGATATAGAAAAAAGTTCTGATAAAATTTTATCTTTAATTAATTCAATTTTAGATTTAGCTTCTTATGAAAATAACAGAGAAATTAGATATGAACAAATTAATATAAACGAGACTTTGTTTGCTTGTATTACCTTACAAAAAGAAAATGCAAAACGTAAGAATATAAAACTAAATTTAGATTTGTCAGAAACACAAATAGATATTGTTTCAGATAGGACTGCTTTGATGCAAATATTTGATAATATAATTTCAAATGCAATTAAATATTCTTTTTTAGACACGGAAGTTAATATAAATTATAATATATCTGACAATCAAGATTATGTAATAATTAATATTGAAGATAGTGGACCTGGTATTAGTCCTGAAGACCAAAAAAAAATGTTTGGAAAATTTACTAAATTAACAGCTAAACCAACAGGTGATGAGTCCTCTTCTGGTTTGGGACTTTATGCAGTAAAAATATCTGCTGAATTAATAAACGCCGATATAAAGATAAGTTCTACAATGGGTAAGGGTAGTATTTTTTCTATATACCTACCATACAACCCATAAAATGATTAGTAGATATTTATGAATAAAAGTTATATAACAAAATTAAAATGTATTAATAAAAAAAAAGACTACTAATAAATAGTAGTCTTTTAAAATTATAGAATCAAAAATTAATTTATTAACAAATTAAGCATTATTTTTATAGAATTCTTCCATAAAATCAACTAATGCCTGAACTGACTCTAAAGGACAAGCATTATAAATAGAAGCTCTAATACCACCGACAGATCTATGACCTTTTAATCCCGATAAATTTGCCTTTGTTGCTTCTTTTAAGAATTTATCTTCCAATTCCACTGTTGATAAATTCCAAGTTACATTCATAATTGACCTATCTTCTGGACTTATTACGCTACCTTTATAAAATCCAACTTTAGAATCAATAGCATTATATAATAACTGGGCTTTGTGGTTATTTCTTTTTTCCATTTCTACTAAACCACCATTATTTTTTAGCCATTTTAAAGTTTCACCAATTACATAAACTGGTAGTACTGGAGGAGTATTATACATTGTATCAGCTTTAGAGTGTGTTTTGTATAATAACATACTCAAACCATTTTCATTAGCCGTTTCTAAATATGAATTTTTGATTACTACCAATGTAGCACCAGCAGGTCCCATATTTTTTTGAGCGCCAGCATAAATTAAACTAAATTTTGAAAAATCTAAATCACGACTAAAAATATCTGACGACATATCACAAATCAAAGGCACATTTCCAGCCTCTGGAAATTTGTCAAATCTTGTTCCAAAAATTGTGTTATTTGAAGTAAAATGCACATAATCAGCATCGTGGTTTACAGTATATTCTTTGGGTATAAAATTGTAATTAGCATCTTCTGAACTCGCAATTACATTAATTTTGCCAATCATTTTAGCTTCTTTAGCTGCTTTTCTTGCCCATTCACCTGTATTTATATAATCTGCACTGTTTTTCAAAAAGTTATAAGGTATCATTGCAAATTGTAAACTTGCACCACCACCCAAGTATAAAACTGTATATTCATTTTTATCTAATTTCATCAAGTCCAAACAGTTTTGTTTGGCTTCATCAAAAATTTCCATAATTTCTTTAGATCTATGACTCATCTCCATAATCGACATACCATTAGAATTGTATTCTAAAACAGCTTTTTGTGTTTGTTCTAAAACTTCTAAGGGCAATACGCCAGGTCCAGCACTAAAATTGTGAATTCTATTCATTAATATAACCTATGATTTTAATGATAAATAATACTGAAAAAATAATTATAAACTTATTAAAAATTGTACGTTCAAAATTAACATTAATTCAATCAAAATCAAATGAAATAGTATATAAAAAATAGATTTATTTATAAAAATATCATTTTTTAGGAAAATTCAATTAAATCTAAAAAAATATGCAAATTAAAATAATTTTAAACAATAATTAAAAATGTAATTAGTCAATTTAAAAAATCTAAAATATAGTTTACAATTTATAGATTAAAAATATAATATTTCCCAATTTTATATTAAAAGGTTAACATTTGGCATTTTTTTACTAATTTTTATTTTTTTACACAA
>JBEICW010000532.1:0-2547 GCA_040383785.1 Ignavibacteria bacterium
AATTTATACATTTTTCTATAAGAATAACCCATCACTTCTATACTATAATTATTTATAGTTTTTCTATAGAAAGAATTAATATAATTTTCTTTATTATTAATCAATCGAAGACATGCATTCAGCATGGAACTAGGATTATCAGACTTGTAATAAGACAATTCATTTTCATTATATAACTCTTTAAATATTTCATGTTCTATACATGCAACAGGAATTTTATGGATACCCATTTCTAACAAAGCCAATGGAAATCCTTCAGATCTAATTGCCATAATATTTAAATAAACATATTGATAAAATTGATTTGTAGTTTTCTGAAAGCCTGTCCAGAAAATTTTATCTTCTATATTAAGTTTTTTTGCTAATTTCTGTAAATTTATTTTTTCTTTACCATCTCCAACCACCAATAATTTAAAATTATTTGCAATAGCTAGCATTTTTAGAATTCTATCAATTCCTTTTCGATAGATTAAAGAGCAAAAGACTCCAATTAAAACAGAATCTTCTTTAAAGTCTTCAATTTTCTTTAAAAGTTCATTGTTTGGAACTGTAATATCAGAATTTGGCCTTCCATTATATATTACTTGAATTTTAGCTGATGGAATTCTTGACAAATAATAATTTTTCATATTATTTGACAATGCAATAATTTTATCAAATTTTCGAATCTTATAACACCATATTTTTTCATATATAAAACCAATAAATTTTCCATAACTATCACTCAAATCAGCATACATATAATTATGGAGTGTACAAATTTTTTTTGCATTTCCACATAGCCTAGTATTATAAAAATCAGGCCTTAACATATGAGAGTGTATGATATCAAATCCTTGGATTTGAAATTTTTTATTAATTCTGTGAGTTTTACAAGGGAAATCAATTTCTACAATATCATCAAAATAGAAAACTTCAAAATAAAATTCATCTTTAAGTTGATCCACAATATCTTTAGCTACGATAATTGGACCTTTTTGCGCTAAAGAAGGAAGTATCATGGCTACTTTCATGAAATTTTTAATCTATTTTTAAAAAGTGTAAATATAAATATTATTTCTAATATAATCTTAATTGCAATTATTTCAAATTGTATAATCTGATAAGTGTTAAAATAATTAAATATTATGGAAATTAAAAAATATATAACGAAAATAAAAATACCAAAAACAAAATCATAATTAATTCTCAAATATTTATTTGCATTAAAAAATATAATTATCAGTATACAAAGACTTGATAAAAAAGAAGAAAATGCAGCTCCATATAGTCCCAAAATTGGAATTAATAATAAATAAAGAATAATATTAATGAATGTGCCTATACTATTTAAAAAACCAAATTTATTTAAATCCACCTTATCCCCTACTACAAAGCCAATTCCTCCAATGAAACTAAGTCCATTCAAAAAAGTACTGAAACTAACTAGAAAAATAAATTTACTAGCTTCAGCATATTCTTGATTTGAAGCTAAATACACAAGTTCATTTGAAAAAATTGATAATGACATTACAATAAATCCTACAAATACAATATAAACCTTGAATATCTTTTTATATTGAATTTTAGCAATTTCTTTATTATTTTTGATAGATTGAACATATGGTCCTAAAGCTTGAGCAAATGCATTTATTACAAATGAAATGACTGTATTTATTAATAAAACTATTTGATAAATACCAGCTTGTGTTTTATCTTTCATCAAAAATTGAATAAAATAAATTGCTGAAAACGATACAACCCAATTGGAAATATTTGCAGTTAACATCCCAATTGATTTTTTTAACTTATCATAAAGTAAATCTATCTGAAAATATCGTGGATGTATCCAATGAATTAATATAAAAATTGAAAATAATGATATAATAAAACTTGAAAATAATTGTGATAAGAAATAACCTTGAATTCCATTTTTCTTTATAAATAAAAAATATAAATTAAATAGAATTAAAAAAAGTCCATTAAAAGAAGTAATAAATAAATTTTTTAATGGTTGCCGCTGAAGACGATACCAAAAAGATAGTATGTATAAAGGAAACGAAAAAAATTGTGCGCAAGCTGCAATTAAAAAAACTTGACTCTCATTTGAATTGGTCAATCCTTTTGTTATAAAATCAGATTTTATAACAAATAAAACAAAAAATAATAAATTGATAAAGAACTCAAACCAAAACCAACTGGAAAATATTTTTTTTCTTTCTTCTATTAATGCTGTATTGTAGTACTTAATAGCAATAATATTATCCATTCCAAAAATCAAAAAAATATTGACTAAAATAAAAAAATTTGAGATTAAACTAATATTTACAAAATGATCAGGAGATAATAACTTTGCATAAAATGGTAAAACAATAATAACCGTAAGTCTATTAATAGCAGAAGAAACTCCATAAATAAGAGAGTCTGAAAAAAGAGATTTCAAAGAGGATGTTTCAAAACTAAATAATTTCTTATCTAGCATCCAGTTCTTTTTTATAAATTTCAATTAATTGATCACAAACTTTATCTGCATCATGATATTTTTCTACATAGGCTCTACTTCTTTCG
>JBEICW010000533.1:0-2546 GCA_040383785.1 Ignavibacteria bacterium
ACAGTTCTATAAACAACCTTTTATTTCTATTTTGTTCAACATATGCCAGGGCTTTTTGATTTTCAGCCTGTATTTGTGAATAATATAGGCGGCAAGTTCGTAATGATGAAGAATAGTTATTAAAATTAACAGCACCAAAGGTTACATTAGGAGAAGATGCAACATATAATCCGGCAGTTATTTTAAGAGTTGTAGCAGGAATACCACCATTAGCCGCTGTATCATTTAGATAGTTTATCATTAATGGACAACTATTTGTAAATGTATTGTCTGTATTCGCAAGTGAATATCCTAAATTAGTTGCATTTGGATTAATTACAGTAGCATTAACAGTTCCAGTATTGAGCCATAAGCGTAGAGTGCAATCAAATTTACGGACAAGTCCAATATTTCCTAAACTTTCAAATAAATTAGATAATTTAATTACTGCATAATCATTCCAAATCATATAATTACCAGAAACTCTGAAAGTTGGTTTTAATTCTGCCTCTAAATTACCTTGTGTATAAATATTGGTTACTAATTTATTTGCAGTTGGATTGCTTAAATCTACATAACGACCTAATTTAGAAGTTATAGCATCATTTACAGTAGTTGAGTTTTGAACACTTGTAATAGTTGAACCAACACGAGAGCCATTGGGGGCAACTACTTTATTATTAGTAAATCCATTTCCAGAGCAAGAAGCAGTAGCGGCAGCAGCATTATTAAATACCGCAGAACGATGATTATCAACATTTTCTCCAAATCCTTGGGTATATCCAATAGTTCCTAAATCATTAAAAGACATTTCACTTAACATTTGAAAGTGTTTAACCACATTTCTAAATGGTTGAGCGCTTTCAATAGTTTTTCAATTGATTTGAAGGTTGTCTTTATGGATAAGATGCATAAAATTAGATTTTATTGATAGTAAATTTACAGCACCAACACCAGGAGCAACTAATGCCGCATTATTAGCAGTAGAAAAAGCAGCAACCATAACTATGGGAATTACACAAAACATATCATTGGTATCAGTGAATTTTTGGGAATTATAAATTTGACCTAAATCAAATTGAACGAGAGATAGAGAAGTATTGGTATATATACCACCATTTAAATCATTGATAAAACCATTATATTGTTTATCAACATATGGAGAATAATCATCTATTTCTTGCGGCTGTGAAGATTTTTCAAATTCATAATTATCACTCATTATTTATTATCTATTATCATATAAGATTTTATTTTCAAAGATTTTATTTATTTCTATATAATAGAATAATATTAATGTCATTTTGGGATAAAATAGTTGCACAAAATAGAATAGATAGTTCATATATAACTGAATTAAATGATATTTCATATAGAAGCACCAATGGAGTAAGAGAAAAACCAAGAAATTTAAAAGAAGGAATTGTGGATATAGGAACTTTACCATTTCAAGTAAATCCACCACAAACACAAATAACGAAAGAGATGATTATGGATTATCACAAATCACAACAGCAACCATTACGCGACCCTATAACAAATTTACCTATAAATGAAAAATATTATCCATCTAATTATGCATATGATGTTTTAACAGCACAAGCACCAGCACCATTAAAAATTGACCCTACATTAGGAAGACCACCAACAGAAACAGATATTAATAATTATAATGATGCTATAAGAAGAACTATTGAAGTAGATATACCGAATGAAAAAACTTTATTACGACAAAATGAAAGAAAATTCAGTGATTTAAAAGAGCAGCTAAAAAAATTAAGGGGCACAAATCGAACTCCTGTTATTGCATTAAAAGTTCAAGCAGAAAATGATATTGCAGCGAATAGACTACGGATAACCCAATTAGAACAAGACGTTAATAATTATAGATTAGAAATAGATAATATTAAACAAATTATTGAAGAAAACAAAGTAATTGATTTTGAACATAAAAAAGAGATTAAAATAAATGTAAATAAATATAAAGAAAGTTTAGTATCAAATAATGCACGTCGTTTAGCGGTGCAACAAGAACCAGATGAACCAGATGATGTATTTTTACAACGAATGAAAGCAATCGAACAAGAACAATTCGATACAAATCTATATGAAGAAAAAGCACATTTAGAGCAAATAAAGACTATGAAAACCAATCTTAAAAAGCTAATAAGAAGTGATGAAATAATTGAAAATGTTATTAAGTCTTTCAGAGATGCACAAAAGATTTTTATCGTCAATAAACACTTTGCAGCAATTAAAGAAAAGTTTTTAGAAACATATGGATATGATAATAAAAATCTTACTACTAATGATATTGTTGATATACTAACTAATATTACAGATGAAATAATAAATCCACCGACGCAATTCGAAATACAAACCGATACTTCAACAGTTCCATCTACTGGCGAACCAATTCCAGTTGATTTTCTTAAAACGAAAGACGCATCAGGAGCTGATATTAATACTGATTTTAAGTTTGGAACCGATACTAATTCATTATTTATTGAAAATACCGCTATTAATCATCACGGAGAGCAATTAAAAACATTAAATTCAGCACAAAA
>JBEICW010000534.1:0-2546 GCA_040383785.1 Ignavibacteria bacterium
CAAATAAAAGAAAGATTGCAGAGCAAGAATACATTAAAGATATGGATAAAATTTTAGAAATAAATAACAAATAATTTAATAGTAAATAATATTTTATAATATAAAAAGTTTCAAAGGAGAGATTATGGACATATCACACCAAACTAATAGCAAGGTTGAAAGCTTTAAATACGACAATACTCCAGCTCGGAATTTTGCAATCGCAACTGTAATTTGGGGTATTGTAGGTATGTTAGTAGGTGTAATTATGGCATTACAACTATTTTTACCAGCTTTAAATTTTGATTTACCATATCTTACTTTTAGTAGGATAAGACCTGTGCATACTAATGCAGTAATATTTGCATTTGTTGGAAATGCAATTTTTATGGGAGTTTATTATTCGCTTCCCCGTCTATGTAGAACAAGTATGTTTAGTAATTTGATGTCAACCATACATTTTTGGGGTTGGCAATTAATTATTGTTGCTGCAGCAATTACTTTACCTTTGGGTTATACAACTGGTGCAGAGTATGCAGAATTAGCTTGGCCCATAGATATTGCAATTGCAGTAGTTTGGGTTGTTTTTGGTGTTAATATGATTATGACAATAATAAAAAGACGTGAAAGACACATGTACGTTGCAATTTGGTTTTATCTGGGTTCTTGGATAACAGTTGCAGTTTTGCATATCGTACGTTCAATTGAAATTCCTTATTCATTTTTAAATAGTTATCCAGTTTATGCTGGCGTACAAGATGCTTTGGTACAGTGGTGGTATGGTCATAATGCAGTAGCATTTTTCTTAACTACTCCATTTTTGGGTTTAATGTACTATTTTATGCCAAAAGCTGCTGAGAGACCTGTTTATTCATACAAATTATCAATTATTCACTTTTGGTCTTTAATATTTTTATATATTTGGGCTGGACCTCACCATTTATTATATTCAACTTTACCAGATTGGGCTCAATCATTAGGAACAGTATTCTCCATTATGTTAATTGCTCCTTCTTGGGGTGGTATGATTAATGGTTTATTGACTTTACGCGGTGCTTGGGACAAAGTTAGAACAGACCCCATTTTAAAATTTATGGTAGTAGCAATTACTTGTTATGGTATGGCTACGTTTGAAGGTCCAATGTTATCTATCAAAAGTATTAATGCACTTTCTCACTTTACTGATTGGACTATTGCTCACGTGCATATTGGAGCTTTAGGTTGGAATGGATTTTTGACTTTTGCTGTTTTGTATTGGATGGTTCCAAGAATTTATGGTACTACATTATTCTCTAAAAAATTAGCAACATCACATTTTTGGATTTCAACTATCGGTATGATAATATATGCTATTCCAATGTATTGGGCTGGTATTACTCAAGGTTTGATGTGGAAACAATTTAATGCTGATGGTCAGTTATTATATCCAAACTTTTTGGAAACAGTAACTCAAATTATGCCAATGTATCATTTACGCTCTTTTGGTGGAACATTATATTTAGTTGGTGCTTTATTGATGGCTTATAACTTATTCAGAACTATGAAACAAGGTAAGTTTATCAAAACTGAAACTGCATCTGCTCCGGCACTTGAGCGAGAATATACTCCACACACGGGCGAACCAAAATTAAGATGGATAGAAAGAAAACCTGTAATCTTTACTGGAGTTTCATTAGTTGTTATATTAATAGGTGGATTGTTTGAAATTATTCCTATGCAAGTCATAAAATCTAATGTACCCACAATTTCAACTGTAAAACCATATACTCCATTAGAATTAGCTGGTAGAGATATTTATGTAAGAGAAGGTTGTTACACTTGTCATTCTCAATTAGTAAGACCATTCCGTTCAGAATCTGAAAGATATGGCGAATATTCAAAATTAGGTGAGTTTGTTTATGATTATCCATTCCAATGGGGTTCTAAACGTTTAGGACCTGATTTGCATAGAGTTGGTGGTAAATATCCAGATGCTTGGCACTTTATCCACATGAACGAACCAACGGAAGTTTCTCCAGGTTCAATAATGCCAAGATACAAATGGTTATATACAGATGATGTAGATTCAGAAATTATGGAAGCGAAAATTGGCGTTATGCAAACTTTGGGTGTGCCATATCCAGAAGGATATGCTAAATATGCAGCATTAGATATGATGTCTCAAGCAAAACATATTGCTAAAGGATTAAAAGAAGCTAATTATGAAATAGAACCACAAAAAGAAATTGTTGCCTTGATTGCATATTTACAAAGATTGGGTATTGATATTAAAAAATCAAATATGAGTGATAAAGACTTATTAAATTCTGTAAAATAATCATATTAAATCAAAGGAAAATTAAAATGTTTAGAAATTTATTTAGCCAGATAAGCGAAATTAATACTTTACCAATTGCAGTTATGATATTTTTCTTTTTGTTCTTTATTGGTGTTATAATAATGGCTTTTTTATTAGATAAAAAAACTGAAACTATAATGTCTAATATGCCATTACAAAAAGATTGTATTAGCAATATTGAACAAAACACACACTAAAAAGTAAACTAAATTATAAAATTAAATTATAA
>JBEICW010000535.1:0-2545 GCA_040383785.1 Ignavibacteria bacterium
AGGTTAGTATAGTGGAAATCTCTCAATAAAATTTTTATACCAAATCATTTATTTTCCCAAAAATTGTAACTTTTTGAAAATAATTTTGTCATTAACTTTATGAGATGCAAATTATTAAAATTATTTTTTATATTTGTATAAGTAAGTGAGTAAATAAAAAATAAAGGTTGTCGCAATGAAGAAATTTATATACATATTATTACTATTGTTTTCTGTTAACATTTCAAGGTCAAAAGATAATTTTAATGCAAAACCAATTTTAATTAACTATAATAATTCTTTTGTATATGATAGTACAATAATTGTATATGGTAACCAAGGTAGCGGATTGATTAGCCAAGATAATGATAAAACATGGGATTATGTTAGGTTGTTTGATAGTGGTTTAGTATCTAAGATTTTCTTTCAAAATAATAAATTTGTAGCGTTTACAACAGATGGTCAAATTGCTATTAGTCAAGATAAAGGACATACATGGTTATTACATTCTAAATTAGATTTTGAAATTATGGAAGATTCACTCTCTGAATTAACTGAAATCTTACAAATAAAAGATGGTTATATTATAAGAAAAAATAATTTTATCTATAAAATTGACAATAATTTTAATTTGATTAAACAAATGTCATGCGAATTGCCATATTTATTGATAAACTCTCAACTTAACAGTTATAAACTAAATACTTTATTAATTGACGAAGAAAAAGTGATTTTTTATTTAGATACTTTTAAATTGGGAATTACTGATATTAATTTAACAAAAATTGATACAATAAACTTAAATAAAAATAATCAATTTACATGTGAATATTGCGTTCCAAGTTTTGATTTAATTAAAGATGACAAATATTATTATTGCAAAAACGGTTTTGATATTTATAAAATTACAAAGGATTTTCAGAATGTAACTAAGTTGAATATTGATGGAACCTATTGTATATTAGAAGGAACATTTGATAATAAAGTATTAATCAGAAATTTGTCATCACAGAACAATCCTAATCAGTATTTTTATCTAAACAATGATACATTACTACCAATTTCTAAATTTGATTATACGTATTTCAAAAGATATGAAAATGAATTGATAAATATTGTAGCACAAAATGTAAATATAGTTAATAATAAAATGATAATCTCAGGTATTCAAAATAAGATAATTATAATCGATTTAAAAGATGAAATTTCAGAAAATGTAATTAAAACTATTAGTGATAACTCTTTTAGAAATGCTATGAATATAGAATTAATAAAAAGTAAAAATAATTTCTATTCATTAAGAAAGGATTTAAAAGGGGTTCAATTTGCAATTTCAAAATTTGGTTTGAATGATAATAAATTTAATTTAGTAACAAAAACTGCTATAAATGCAATAGATACAAATTATTTCTTTATGGCTATAGATTATTTACCATTTTATTCGATTGATAATAATGATTATTTATATTTCGGTGGTAAATGGGGTAACAGAAACTTACTTTTTATTAGTAAAGATGGTGGATATACTTTTGATACTTTAAGAATAGATTATTTAGATTTTAGTAGAAATAAAATCAATTTAGAATTAAAAGAAAATTTAACACATTTTATTTTTACAGAACAATTATCTATAGATAGGGCAAATACTTATTTATATTTTATAGATAAAAATATAAACTTAATTAAAACAACAACAATTAATAATGAAAGACTTTTACTTTATCAATTAAAAGATACAAATGATATTATTACTTTTGTAGAAAGTAAGCCTTCTAATATTTTATCTTTCAAATCAACTACGGACAATGGAACTACTTGGGAAGTTTTAAAAGATTACCCCAAAACAATAAATGTGTTAGATTATAAAAAATTAGTATTAAATGGAAATACTATATTTACTTTTAGTTATTTTGACAGAACAACGAATAAATTTAATCTTGACGTTTTAAATGTCAATAATAAATTAGTTTATAATGTGTTTTTCAAAGAGTTGGCTATTGACGAAATAGAAAATATTAATCGAATTGGTTTTGATGCTGCAAAAGAGAAATTTTATCTTAGTTTTTACAATACTTTATTGGTAAGTAGTAATATTTTTGATGAAAATATTAAGTGGAAGTCATTTAATTATCCAAATAATGGCAGAGTAAACAAGAAACTCCAAGTATTTGATAAAACTATCTTTGCACGTTACGAAGATGACAGAAACGAAGATAATGTTTATTGGATAAATGGAATTGAAATGGTAGGCGACCCAACAAGCGTTGAAGATATTGAGAAAATAGAAGAAGTGAACTACATTTATACTATGCCACCATATCCAAACCCAACTGTAAGTGAAGTAACAGCGAAGTTTTATTGGGATAGCAGAATCGATATTGATAACTCAGAAATCGGAGTATTTGACATCACAGGCAATAAAGTTTCTGGCAAAGAAAACTTGAGTATAGAAAAGCTAAACGAATGGAGTGGCAATATCAAATGGAATTGCACAGGTGTGCCCAAAGGCACGTACTTAATCAAAATCCAGCATGGAAATAATACGAAAAGTGTGAAGGTAGTAGTG
>JBEICW010000536.1:0-2544 GCA_040383785.1 Ignavibacteria bacterium
CCATTAATTGACCATTCAGCATAACTTCCTAATATTTCTGATACTTCTTCCTCACTATACAATTTCTTGTCTTGCTCTTGTTGCCATTTAGCACCTGCTATAAAACCTCTTTTATACATTCTTTTATCTTCCCAATCTGCTAAATATTCAGATTCATTTTCAGCAACTTCTTCAAGTTTTCTTTTCATCTAAATCAATTATTAATTTATTTTTTTCGTAAACGTTATTATAACCATTCGCCCAAGTAACAAATACAATCCCATTAACTATATTAGTGACTTCTCCTTGCATATCTCTTGGATTGTAATTGTCAGTTTTCTTGTACTCTTTGGTTATTAATTTTACTTTGCTACCTATCTTAATTTCTTTCATCTTTAAAACTGCTGTAATTTCAAATAACTTTTGTTCGCTTAAATTTCTTGCTCCTTTGAGCAAATCGCAAACATAACTATCCGATTTTCCTATTAGCTTGGCAAAATCAACTTTCTTCAATCCTGTTTCCTTATAAAGACCTACCAGCCTTTCAGTTGTTGTCATTCTTATAATAATTTTAATTGACTAAGGTCTAAATTTAACCAGTATTCTTTTTGTTTTCTTATTCTTTGTAATTCATTATTAAGTTTTTTTCTTTCATTTATCAACCTATCTTCTTCATCTGCAAAGAGATTGATATTTTGTAATACTTCTTGTTGAGTGTATTGTTTAGTTTTCATCTTTTAAATTTTTAAATATATGAGTAATTACATCTATGGTCCAACTATTTCCTAATGCTTTGTATCTTTGAGTATTACTGATTCCTTCTGTATAATTATCAGGAAAGGTCTGCAATCTTTCACACTCTATTGGTGTTAGTTTTCTGACTTCATAATCTCCATCTGGAAGATTTATTTTATACAAACCAGTCTTAGCACCTCTGCCACCTCCATTTGCAGATAAACATACACTCTTGCCTTGAACACTATATATTCTATCTCCTTGACCTCCTTTTCCAATTTGACCTATTCTTATTGGTTCGGCTACCATACTTCTCTGACTTCTTTCTAAACTATTCCATAATACAGCACCATTATAACTTGCTGTTAATGTATGTGATTTATCTTGATAAGGCAATCCACTTTCTAATATATCTTTTAATAATATTCCTTTATCGTCAGGTTGATTTACATTTGGTATATTAGTCCAATAACATCTTTTTCTTTGTTGTCCTGATAATAAACTTGAATTTATCATTATAGGTTCTACTCCTAATTCTTTAGATATAGCTTCTTTAATGTCTTTATGAATAGAATAATTATTCTCGTACAAAAAATACTTAGATTTAGTTTCTTTTATTGCTCTAACATATTGCATAAATAAATCAAATCCAATTCCATCGCTAGTAGTTTCTCTATCTTTTTTAGCTATACTCCAATGAGTACAAGGACTTCCTCCAATAACTATATCTATACCTTTAATTTTAGAGTAATCAATATTATATACATCTCCAATCTGAATAGTATTAGGGTAATTTTTTTGTGTAATCTGAATTGCATATTTATCAATATCACTTGCGTAATAATTTTCAACTTCAATTCCTGCTCTTTCTAAAGCTACTTGACCTGCCGATATTCCATCGAACAAACTTAATACGTTAATTTTCATTTTCATTATTTTAAATTTATATATTTAAAACGGATACTTAATTTCTTCTTTTTTTGGAATTAAGTCGAAATATTCTTTTTTAATTTTTTCAGCTATTGCATCTCTAATGAATTTTCCTACATCAATTTTATAAGATTTCATTTTTTTTAGAGTTTTTAACTGACTTTCTGAAATGCGAATAACTTTTACTTTTGTATATAATTGCATAATTTTTTAAAATAAAATACTATTTATTAAATCATTTGTCTTTTTGAAATTGTCTTTATTGTCTATGCAAAACAAGTTTATTTTATCTTCATTTATATATTTATCCCTTCTTGTCTTATACTTTAAGAAATCATATTCTTTGTCATCATTGACAAAACAGTTTAATCCATTTTTACTATTAGCAGAAAATAAAATTTGATAATAAGCCTCAAGCTCATATAAATCAGATTTCTTACATTCACAAACTATTTCAAACTTATGCTTATCTATTCCATATTTTAGAAAAGACCTGTGTAATATTGGTTGTTTTTTAGCTTTAGACCATTTGTATTGATTAAATCTTTTTTCAATATTGATACTTTGACCTATATAAACTTTATTGCTCGGACTTGTTATTTTATATATTCCTATCATAAACCAAAGATACAAAAAAAATTCTTATAACCTTTGTTTTTACTAATATTTTAGCCATTTTGTAATACATTTTTAGCGGTTAGCGAGTAGTTATAACCAATATTAATCCAAAATTGGAAATACATCTTTTATAACATCAAAAACATCAATTTCAGAAGGTAAATTAGGTAAAGCACTTTTAACTTCTTCCATAATTTGATTTACAATTTCATCTTCTGCTTCGTTGTTATTGTGGTCAACATACCAATCATATTCACTTTCATAATCTTCTTCCCAATCAGC
>JBEICW010000537.1:0-2528 GCA_040383785.1 Ignavibacteria bacterium
GAGAGAGCACGCCGTTCTTATCTCGATCTTGAATTTAGAACAAACATTTTATCAGTTTTTGTTTAAAATTAAAGATAATTTGTTTTCCAAATCATTTTGGGGAGCAATAGTTTTAGCTATTGCATTATGGATGTTTGCGAGTTTGAATGATACTTATATAATAAATATAGATTTTCCATTAAAAGTGAATTTACCCAAAGATAGAGCTTTTGAGTCTAAATTACCAAAGTTAATTACATTTAGAGTTAAAGGTAATGGTTGGAGTTTATTCAATTTATTGTATTTTAATTCTGCTAAAAAATGTAACGTGAATTTATCTAATTATACTTTAAATAGTAATGAATTAATTCTTTCAAGGGATATTTTGCTAAAGTCGGTAGAATTTATTGGCAATACAAATGCTCAAGAAGTTTATCCTGGCAAATTAACATTAATTGTTGGACAAAATATTGAAAAACAAGTTCCAATAATTTCAAAAATCAAAATTAATCCAAGTAGCCAATTTATATTGGTCGGAGAGCCAATTTTACAACCCAATAAAATCACGATAATTGGAAATAAAAAAGTTGTTGAAAAAATTGAAAATTGGGAAACAGAAAAAAGCGAGTTTAGTGGAATTAAAAATAATTTTATAACAAAAGTAAAAGTTGATGAGCAGTTTGATAATAATATTAAAACTAAAGAAAAATTTATACTTATAAATCAAAATGTAGAACAATTAACAGATTATGAAATAAATAATGTACCGATTACTTTTATAGGCAATTTACCAAGAGGTCATCAAATTTTCCCAAATACAATTAATTTGGTAATAAGAGGTGGTGTAAATACAATTATGAATCTAAATATTGAAAATATTTATGTTAGTTTGGATTATAAAGAAATTCTTGATGACAAAACTGGTTTTATAATACCAAATGTTATTTTACCAGATAAAGTAAAATTGATTGATATTAAACCCAAATATTTAAGACATTTTGTAGTAAATTAAAAACTTATTTTTTAAACATGTTTTTATTTCTTATTTAACAAGCTATCATTTTCTATTTTTATAGAATTTCTAACGGAATCAAGTAACTTTACAAATTCTTTATTATTCTTCATAATTTCGAACATTTCTATTCTAAACTCTTTTTCAGTCATATTGTATTTTTTGAGTACTTTAGCTACTTCTTTATTAGCTAAATTATTATCAGTAACTGACTCTCTAACAACTAAAATCTCTTTGTAGGCATTTAGGATTTTGGGATTTATTTCATTATCATTGCAAGAATTTAAGTAAAATACTGTTGCGAATGAGAATATCAATAAAATAGAATTTGTTAAAAATGTTATTTTTTTCATAAATTAAGATTTTTTTTGATGTTGATAATATTAATGATTACAAAATTAATAAAGTATTGTTTATTACGTTAATATTATAATATTAAAAAATTCAAAAAGGAATATATTTAAATGGCAAATCATCATAAAGTAATAATAATTGGCTCAGGTCCTGCAGGTTTTACAGCTGCATTATATTCAAGTAGAGCTAATTTAGAAACAGTTGTATTTGAAGGGCAACAACCTGGGGGGCAATTAACTATAACTACAGAAGTAGAAAATTACCCTGGTTATGAACACGGAATACAAGGTCCAGAAATGATGGAAGTTTTCCGCAAGCAAGCACATAGATTTGGTGCTAAGTCAATTTATGAAACAATTACAAAAGTAGATTTTTCATCAAGACCATTCAAATTAACTTCCGAAAAAAGTGATTATACTGCTGATGCTGTAATAATTTCTACTGGAGCAACTGCTAAACTTTTAGGTGCACCTGGTGAAGACACGTATTGGGGTGCTGGTATTTCGGCTTGTGCTACTTGTGATGGATTTTTCTTTCGTGGCGAAAAAATATTTATTATTGGTGGTGGCGATACTGCAATGGAAGAAGCATTGTTCCTGACTAATTTTGGCGAATCGGTTACTTTAGTAAATCGTTCAGATAATTTTAGAGCTTCTAAAATTATGGTTGACAGAGTGAAAAATCACCCTAAAATTAAAATAATTACAAATGCAACTGTAGATGAATTTTTGGGTGAAGAAAATAAAGGCATCAAAAAATTAACTGGAATTAGACTAAAAGACACTAAAACTGGTGAAACAACAGTTCACGATGCAGGTGGTGCATTTATTGCTATTGGTCATAAACCTAATACTGATATATTTAGTGGTATAATTGATATGAACGAAGTTGGTTATATAAATACGATTGGCAAAACTTCAAACACAAATATTGAAGGTGTTTTTGCTTGTGGTGATGCACAAGATTTCGTTTATCGTCAAGCAATTACAGCAGCGGGTTCGGGTTGTATGGCTGCAATAGACGCAGAAAGATGGTTAGCTGAGCAAGGAGAATAAAAATATTTAGATTAAAAGTTACTTTTAATAGTATTATTAATCTATATCCTTGACTTATAAAAATAATTATGGATGTTAATTATTCATATCAATTATTATAAAAATATTTATTAAATTGCATAATTAAA
>JBEICW010000538.1:0-2527 GCA_040383785.1 Ignavibacteria bacterium
AAGTTTACACATAAATTCAATAACCCAATCAAACAAAGCCGAGCTTGAGAGCTTGGCTGGGGTTTTATTTGAAAATTCTGAAGGATACGAAATGGAACTTTATATTTTTGCTAAAAAATTAGAAACATTATCTAAATTATTGCAGGAATTAAGCAACGAAACGGCTCTAAATGAAGCCGAAAAACTAAAAGGCGAAATAATGTATGGTTATGAAATAAACGTTCGTGAAACAGGCGTTAAATACGACTACTCAAAATGCAATTATGCACCTTATAACAACTTAATTTCACAAAAAAAACAAATAGAAAGCGAGCAAAAAACAATGGAGGCACTTTTGAAAGCAATTTCAAAGCCTACTGAGATAGCGGATTCACAAACTGGTGAAATATTGACTGTAAAACCACCAATTAGAACTGCAGGGACAAGTATTGTTTTAACCAATAAATAAATGATATGACACCAAAAGAAAAAGCACTAGAGTTAGTAGAAAAAATGTTTCAAACAGGTTCAGCACTTTATGCAGAAAGAATAAGAGCAAAACAATGTGCATTAATAGCAGTTAATGAAATATTAGAATTAAAAGAAACGCAAGAAGAATATCAAATACAATATGACAATGGGGAATGGAGTAGAGAAATTGGATTTGGATACTCAAAATACTGGCAAGAAGTTAAAAAAGAAATAGAAAAATTATAAATTATGAACAAAGCACAAATAAAAGAAGAAGAGCAAAAAAAGCAATTAATAAGACAATATACAGAGGAATTGTTTGGAGATAAATATTCTATAACTTTTGTTTGCAGAGGAAAAAACTCAACTTATAGAAGTGAAATAATTGAGGAAATAGCCGAAATTGAATCTATATTGCAACTGGTTCAAGATAAATTGGATTTTTGCAAAAATTTAAAAAAGCGAACTTCAGAAAATGTAGCCGAAAAATATGCTTTGATTTATTGCTTGCGAAATAGATTAGGATATAGACCAAGAGCAATAGCTCACGTCCTAACTAATCGCGACCACACCACAATATCATACGCCTGTCAAAAAGCAGAGGATTGGCTATATACTGAAGACCCAATTTTCACAGATATTATTTTTCAAATTACACAAATTATATAAAAATGAACATAAAAGAATTAAAAGCCGAATTGAGGCAAAAACTTGGTGATAAATATGAAGTTATCATAAAGCTAAAAGAAACAAAACAAATGCGAGATAAAACTCAAAGAGAAATAAAGGAAATAAAAGACGCTATTATATCGGAGGATATTGATTTGACAAATAAAGAACTTAAAATTGAATTTTTGAGGGATTTATATGATAATGGATATTCTGTAGTAGCTCTAAAAGAAGTCTTTGGGTTCAAGTCGCACACTAATTTGTATTATTATCTAAAAAAATGAGTATAGAAGAGGCAGAAAAATTGATATTTTCACAAAGATATAGTATAGATATAGAACCAGCAGATGCTTTTATTGAAATAACAACTACAGAAAAAAAGAAAATTGTAAAAAAAAGGCAAAAATGTTTAATTTTGTCAGTTAATATTAGCCAAAATGATGAGATAATGTACTTAATAGAATATAATAACAAACGCTTTTATAAGTTGAAATCCGAAGTGTATGGAAGTCAAATCTAAAATTTGCGTAATTTGCCAAAGTGAATTTACTCCATACAGAACTACTCAAAAAGTATGTAGCAATGCCTGTGCAATTAAAGATGCAAAAATTAAGGTAGCTAAAAAGGAAAAAGCAAAAGGTAAAAAAGAAGTAATGACTTTAGCTGAATATTTGAAGCTGGCACAACAAGTTTTCAATCAATATATCAATTTAAGGGATAAGGATTTACCTTGTATAAGTTGTGAATGTGAAGTAAAAGCACCAAACGCAAGCCATTTTTTTTCTGTAGGCTCAACTCCAAGTTTAAGGTTTAACGAAGATAACGTCCATAAGAGTTGCATCAGATGCAATTTATATTTGCACGGAAATATATCTGAATATGCTATAAGACTTCTTAAAAAGATAGGAAAAGAAAGATATGAACTACTTTTATATTCAAGAAATAAAACAAGAAAATACACAATAGAAGAGCTAAAGGAATTAATCGCGGAATATAGAAAAAAAATCAAGGAAATTAAAAATAAAACTTGACAATTAAAAAATACCTGCTATCTTTGCACAAATTTATTCATATGACAATGAAAGAAATAGCTCAACGCATACTACTGCAACAAGGGCAAAAAACTAACGAAAAAGACTTATCCGATTGTGTTGTTAAATACAAATTAGCAAACAATAACAAAGAAAGGATTGAAGCTATTGTAGCTTTGGAACTTGAAATCGAAAAAATCAAAGATTCTATGGATTTGGCTGGTTTCCGTAGAAGCGACCAATTTGAAGTCAGATATTATTGGCTAAAAAACTTGGCAAAGGAATTAAAAATCATTTAAAAATTATTTAATAAACTAAAAAAAAGAAAAATTATGTTAATCAATTTGTATGTTAAAGAGTTAAAAAAATCTATTACC
>JBEICW010000539.1:0-2526 GCA_040383785.1 Ignavibacteria bacterium
ATAATCAAATTCATAAAAAATATACTCATCTTTACTTTTACTATAGATATAATCAATATATTTATTTTCTCTTTTAATTTCGTTAATTTTAAGATAATTTGAATCTAATAGAAATATTTTTGCGTAATGTGGAATTTGATTTGATATTACTGAATTATTTTCAACAAAACATATATTTTCTTTAATAAATAGATTCGAGAATCTATTTGAGAAATCTGATATTTTAAAATTTAATTTTATTTCATTGATTTCCTTTAAAGTATCTCTTAAAGATATAACATATAAGTTGTTATCAATATCCGTTTTTAATCTATGAATATTATTTTTTGAATCTATATTTTGCGTTAGTATATATAAATAGTTTTTAAATGTGACAGATAATTCAGATACATTATACTTGGGGATTAAGTTTTTTAATGAATCAGAACTAATATAAACTAAGTTAGAATACTTTTGACTAATATTTGTTTCATTAAATTCAATTTTATTTTCTATATTAGTATTAGAAAAAGTATTTTTAGATAAAATACAAAGTAATGAATTGTTAAATTTTATAATTTTACCATTTCCTTCTGAATTATCAATATCTGTATTATGTATAAAATTATTACTTTCGTCAGTTTCTATACTTCTATTATCGCTTATTATATTTAATTTTTGTTGATTAGGGTTTTCTAAATCTAATTTGTAAATCTGCTTACCGTTAGGTATTATAAAAAATAAATTATTACCAGAAATTGTTAAATCAGAAATTTCTTCCATTTCACTATATGCTACATAGAAATCGTGTTTTTTAAAATTAATTATTTCATTAGTTTTTTCACCCTTTAGTTCAAATATTTTTTTTAAATAATCTTTGTAATTCATAAATATAAATCTATTATTTACTGATTTAGAAAAAAATATTTGATCATTAATCTTTGAGTCGATAAATTGATTAAAATTTTTAGTCTTTACAAATTTATTTTCATAATTTAAAAACATCTCATCAATTACAATATGCATTTGATTCCAAAGAGAACAGGAATCGCAATAATTTTCCCAGACTTTAAATTCATCTATATATTTTAAATTTGCATCATATCGACTTACAACATTACTATCAGAATAAAGGTAGTACAAACCATTAAAAAGCACCATTGAATTTATATTAAATGAGTTATAAGTAACTAAACTAAACCTTTTGAGTTGTTTTTTAAACAATTCATTAATATAATTAATATATCTTTCAGAGTTTAAATCAACTTCTCTAACTTTTTCATAATTATGATTAAAAAGCAATAAACTATTATTAGTTCTCAAACAATAGCCATCTGCAGAACTAACTCTTGCAATAACTTTATCATTTGTTAACTGAATAGTATTAATTAACTCAAATTTCTTGTTTAAAATAGTTATAAAACCCAATTCATTCAATAAAACAATATTATCATTATAAAATATACATTTAATATATTTACCAAATTCGTTTAATTGTTTTCTATCCCAATCATTTCCATAATCGGTACTAAAATAAATAGTCCCCAAACTACCATAAGAAACTATAAGACTATCTTTAGATTCAATGCCATACAAATAAATATTATTTGGAGTAAACTTAAATTCTGGTATTTTTTTAGCAGATACTGTTAGAAAAGATAACAATAGCAAAAATATGTATATTATTTTTTTCATAAAACTTCCTTTAAAAATTGAAGCAAGGTTTAGATAAACCTTGCTTATTTTATAATCAATTCATATAATATTATGGATATGTACAATTTGTTTTTAAATAAAAACAATCTGACCAATTATATGAGACAGTCGTAGGCTCTTCTCCACATGCTGGATCACCTGATATTACTCTCCAAACTAAAATTGTTTCAAATAGTCCAGTTAAAGAATTGTAACAATATTTCCAATTTTCAGAACAATATGATTCGTCCCAAAAACAAGAAGTATAATATACTCCAGTTTGTGAACCTATAGTAACTAATTTTTTTGTCCAACAAATTGGTGTAAGTATTTGAATTTCTGTACCTCCTTCTTCGCAAGGACCTATGCCAGTACAACGTGCATAAATAAAGGCAACAGATGCAATTTTAGTATTTAAGTAATTCATTACTTGCACCATATTCATTGTCCCTGAACAACTTACATCAAGTTTTATTACATTATTTATATAAAAATGTTGTGTACCACCAGAAGTGGGCGAACATAAATAACAAACTTCAATTTGATATGAACATCCACCAATGACCTCTGTCCAAATGTAAGAGCTATATCCTGTTGGGCATGGATTTTGCCCCTTTCCTTCTTCCAAATTCATTCCAAAGAATGAGATTAGTAATATAGCTATTATTGCTATTTTATTAGTAATATTTATAGACATTTTTTTATTCCTTATGGAAAATTTTTAATTTTTTAATTATAGATTTTGTGCTTTTTTTTATAATACTCATATCTTTCATATTATTTTCAGACATACCATTGCTAAACTCATTTAAAATAGCTTGAAGTTTATTTCAAA
The DNA here is from genome assembly GCA_040383785.1 of Ignavibacteria bacterium. GTDB lineage: Bacteria > Bacteroidota > Ignavibacteria > Kapaibacteriales > UBA2268 > JBDNHS01. Next base: position 2,510 of record JBEICW010000539.1, read on the forward strand.
TTCGTTTATTATGATAC
>JBEICW010000540.1:0-2514 GCA_040383785.1 Ignavibacteria bacterium
ACCCTTGCATTTAAAAATAAAAAAATAGATATTTCGTTTAACAATTTTCATTACAAAATTATAAATATTCCTACGGAATAGAATAAACCAAAGACTGCAAATTATGAATAAATATATCCTTTTATTTCGTGGGATTAATATTGGTGGGCATAAAATTATTAAAATGGCTGAATTAAAATCACATTTAGAGAGTATTGGCTTGAAAAATGTTATTACTTATATTCAATCAGGAAATGTGATTTTTGATAGTGAAAATAGTGATATAAAATTACTTGAAACTAAAATTAAAGAGTTAATTTACGGCATTTATAGTTTTGAAGTTGATATATTTATCACAACCAAAAATTTTGTAATTGAAAAGTTTGAAGTAATCAATAATATTTTGTATTTTACATTCCAAACGGACAGCAAAAATCAAAATCAGTAATAATTTTTTGTGAATAAGCTAAAAACTAATGTAACAACTAGAAATTTAAATACATGTCAGAAATTAATAGAATTATTTAATAACTCAATTTTGTAATTATGAAATTTAAAATATACAAAAAACTTCTAACATTGATAGTTATTTTGTCATTGTTTTCTAACACGTCACTTTCTGCTATGCAGATTTTTGTTAAGACATTAACTGGCAAAACTATTACTCTGGATGTGGAACAATCTGATAGCATCGATGCAGTAAAAGCTAAAATTCAAGATAAAGAGGGGATTCCACCAGACCAACAAAGGTTAATTTTTGCTGGTAATCAGTTGGAAGATGGCAGGACATTATCTGATTATAATATACAAAGAGAATCTACACTACATTTAGTATTGAGAATTAATGTTAATAAACCTGAAATAAATTCTAAGAATTTCACTTTTCATTCTATAAAAAAGAATAGAATTGGACTACGTTGGACTAATGGTGACGGTCAAAAGAGAATAGTATTTGCTTCTGAGAATAGTTTTGAAAATTTTGATTATGAATTAATAATTGATAATTCAGAATACACAGCAAGTTCAATATATGGCGAGAGTATTTTGACCGACTCTGATAATATTGCAATTGTATATAATGGTAATAATTCCACTTGTTTGGTAGATGGACTTACTCGAAATAAAACATACTATTTTTTGGTGGTAGAGTATAACCAAAATGGAAATACTATAAAATACACTACTGAATATAATAGCAGAAATTTAGGTAATAAGACTACTTTTAAGTAAAATTTTAATCAAAGTAATATAAAAAAAATCACTCAATAAACTATAATTAGTAAATTGAGTGATTTTAAAATTCAAGCAGTTTTAAATTTACTATTAAATTTAATCAATACAATCCATCTACACCATTTCTAATTACTTCCCTTGCAATTACCAAATGTTGTATTTCAGATGTGCCTTCGTATATTTCAGTAACTTTTGCGTCTCTCATCATACGCTCTACATGATACTCACGAACATAACCATAACCGCCATGTATTTGGACAGCATCGCGAGTTACTTCATTTGCTATTGTTGAAGCAAATAACTTTGCTTCAGATGATTGTCTATTACAATTTAACCCTTTGTCTTTCATATAAGCGGCTTTATGTACTAACATTCTCGCAGCAGATATTTTCATAGACATTTGAGCCAATTTCGCTTGAATTATTTGATGTTCACAAATTGGTGTACCCATCGTTTTACGTTCTTGAGAGTATTTCAAAGCCAAATCAAATGCACCTTGAGCAATTCCGACTGCTTGAGCTGCAATACCAATTCTACCGCCTGTTAGCCCTTTCATTGCGATATAAAAGCCTTCGCCTACTTCATTCAATAAATTCTCATCAGGCACAAATACATTGGTTAAACCCAAAGAACTAGTTTCACTTGAACGCATGCCCATTTTGTCTTCTTTTAGTCCAGGTTCTAATCCAGCCATCCCTTTTTCTGCAATAAAACAAGCAATTCCTTTATGTTTTAGTTCTTTATTAGTTTGGGCAAATATTATAAAAACATCTGCATGCTGCGCAGTAGAAATCCAGTTTTTAGTTCCATTTAGCACCCAGCCGTCCTTAACTTTTTCTGCCGTGGTATTTTGCTCACGTGCATCTGAACCTGCCTCTGGCTCACTCAAGCAATATGCACCAACAAATACTCCAGAAGCTAATTTCGTAAGATACTTCGCTTTTTGTTCGTCATTACCAAATGATTCAATAATCCAATTTACAAGTGAATTTTGAACGGATGTAATAATCGCCACACTTGCATCAACTTTGCTAATTTCTTCTATAGCCATACAAAAGCTAATTGTATCCAAACCACTTCCACCCCAATCGGAGCTTGTGGTCATACCCAAAAAACCCAATTCGCCGAGTTTGGTCATTATATCTCTAGGGTATTCGGCTTTTATATCTCGTTCAATTGCAGTTGGTAAAATTTCTTCTTGTGCGAACTGTTTTGCAGTATCTTTGATTTGTAATTGAATTTCGTCATATTCTAAAGAAAACATATTTTTGCCTTATTAGGTAATAAAAGAATCAATTTTAA
>JBEICW010000541.1:0-2510 GCA_040383785.1 Ignavibacteria bacterium
TAGCAATAATAGCTATATTATTAATCTCATTCTTTGGATTGAATTTGGAAGAGGGAAAAGCTCAGGCACCGTGTGCTAGTGGTTACACTTCTATTTCTTACAATATATTAATAAATGGCTGTTATTACAGTGCACTTTTTTGCTATAAATGTAGTCCAAATGCATATGTAGCAACAGATGTTCAAGGACCATTAGTTTATTATAAACTTAATCCTAATTGTAATCCAAACCCTGCACTTACAGATCAACAAATAAAAGATTTACTTTTACTAAAAGGTAAAGAATTAATATGGGCACAATGTGAAGTTAGACCTTGTGATGAAGAACCCAAAGCTACAATGTTGGTTAAAGAGTATGCCTGCTATGAAAAAAGCATCGTTGGAAGCAATACAATTATCAGTGCTTGTGTAAATAGTGCATATTGTGAAACATTATATGAAGCATGTAATAATGGTACAAGTATCGTTTGGACAGTAGTATCTACTACATTTTACAATAATTCAGATCCGCAATATGATTGTGAGCCGAATGATTATGGGGATTTTCCACCTTTTGGAAATGGGGAGACCTCTACAGGTTGTATAAGATTTAATACAAAATGTGACGAATAATTTTAGTTACTTACCCACTTTAATTTAAAGATTAAAGTGGGTCTTTTTACATTTAAGGATAAATATGAAAAAAATAATATACATATTATTACTATTAGTTTCTTTTAATATTTCTTTTGCAAAAGATAATTTTTTCATAAAACCAATACTCATTAATTTTTATGGTTCTTGTGGTAAAGATTCAATAATCATTGCGTTTGGAGATAATGGAAACGTTTTAATTTCTTATGATAATGACAAAACTTGGGAAACGATAAAAATTTTTGAATCTGGGGTCATTACAGAAATGTTTTTTGAAGATGATAGAATTGTAGCTTTTACTAAAGATGGACAAATAGCTGTTAGTTATGATAATGCAAAATCTTGGGAGTATTTTAAAATAATTTTGTTTAATGAAGACCTAATTGAAAAAGTTAGCTATATGAAAATTGTTTCAACATTAGGTTACGTATTAAGAACATTAAACAATGTATATTTTGTTGATAAAAAATTTATAATAAATAAGTCACTTAAATTAAAAATCCCTTCTTTTATAGCAGAAAATAAGTTGTATTTAAATAGAAGAAATCCTATTATTTATGATAAGTTTGAAGATAAAATTATATTAATTATAGATACATTTAAAGTAAATTTATATGATCAAAATTTAAATTTTTTAAACGAGAAAGACTTTAAAAACTCAATAGTTTGTGAAAATTGTTTTAATTCATATTCATTAAATTATGATTCTTCATTTTATTATTTTCAATTCAATAGAGATATTTTCAAGTTTAATAAAGAGTTTACAAGTTCTTATAAAATTACTAATAATTTAAAAAATTCAAATTTTGAGTATGTTTTTAATAACATAATTTTGATAAACGATAGTTATGGACCAAACTATAAAAGTATAGATAGTTTAGGGGAAATAAAAGATTTTATAATAGATCCTGTAAATAATTATATTAAGAGAGGAAAAGATCAATTAACAATTACAACTGAGTATAGAAAGATTGTTTTAATTAACAATAAGTTAATAATAACAGATACTTATAATAGATTATTTATTGCCACTTTAAATACTGAATTAGATTCTGTAATCGATTTTAAAACATTAAGTTGTGCATCTTATAGAGACCCTGAAGGGTTTCAAATTAAAAAAATACAAGGTATAAATGAATTAGTAACAACTTATTCTTATGGCGAGAATAGTTTAAGCAATGATATGACAACAATAAATGTGAATAGCAATTTATTTACGCCAATAGTGAAAAGAGGTGATTCTAACAATTTAAAAGATACAAACTCTTTATTTAATTATAGAGTAAATGGTGAATTTCCAGTTCACTTTGTAGATAAAAAAAAGGGATATATTTATGCAGGTGGTATTGTAAATGATGTAAACGGAAGTGATATATATATATCCAAAGACAATGGTTATATTTTTGAAAGAATAAAAACACCAGACAATACATTTTTATCTGCTTATCAGGCTCAAAGTTTGAAAGAAACTAAAGATAATGATTTAGTATTTCATTTAACGGGAAAAAACTTTAAATTTCATGTTACAGAATTTTTGTATTTTGATAAGAATTTAAATTATAAATATAAATCAACACTAAATAATACAAACGCAATTTATTATGAAAGTTTAGATACCAATAATTATTTATTTTTGGATAAATTTGACAATAAACTTTCTTTCAAATCCACTACCGACAAAGGACAAAATTGGGAAATATATAAGGAATATCCAAATACAACTAATTTATTGGAAAGCAAAGAGTTAGAAATTAAAGGTAAAAAGATTTGGGCATATACATATTACGACATTGTAACGAGCCAATTCAATCTTGATGTAATTGATGTTGAAGAAAGAAAAGTTTATAATGTTTACCAAATTCAATTAACTCAAGACCA
>JBEICW010000542.1:0-2489 GCA_040383785.1 Ignavibacteria bacterium
CATTAGGGTTTCTTGGAAAAATGTGTTCTATTGTGATAAGTTCATTATTTGTGTTCACATACTCTCTATTATTATAATTTTCAAGCATCTCAAACAGATAATTTCTATTATTAGGTTGAGTATTATATAAATCCTTGTCTTTCAGAGCCGTTTTTAAATCTTCATTTGTTGGGAATTTTGCACTTCCTTTCTTTTTTAACAAGACCTTTGCAATAGAATCATAGTACTCTTCTGTATCAACTTCAGCATAAAGACTCATGAATATTTTATTCAACGCATTAGTAGGCAAACCAACAATAAACCTTCTCCAAGCATAACTTTGAATTAATTTCAAAATTTTGATTAAATCATCTTTACCTATTAGACCATTATCAGCATCTTCAAATACCTGAAGTAAAAATGGATAAGCTACATTAATTTCTAATCTATTAATGTATTCTAATTCTCTTCTTATACTCAAATCAGAAACCACTGTAGGATTTACTAATTTTTTATAATGAACAGATAATGATTTAATATTTTCCAACTCTTGGTGGTATGCATCCTCTTTTTTGTCGGGATACAAACTCTTAAACTCAGCATATACCTTATTTTTGTTAGGTATTTTTTTGTTACGAAGCGTGAGGTAATCTCTTATAAAATCGGATACTAAAGAACTCTGTTTTACAATATCCTTAGCATTTTCTTCAATTGGATTCCAAATTGTTTCATAAATTCTATTTTGGTCTTTTGGTGGTAAGTCCATCAAAATAAAATTCCTAATTAAATCCGATTGTGATAAATCCAAACCTGTCGAATTTAAACTTTCAAATATTCGTTGGGGGTCATCTTTGTCTCTTTCTAAAGAAATTTCAACAAATATTAAACGGTTTAACCCACTCAAAATCGTTTCGAAATTTTCTTCATTGATACAACTTCTAAAAAAATTATAATTCTCCGTTACATTAGAATAGGTGGTATACTCTTTTTCCGTACCCAACATAATTGCTTTGAAAGCAAAGAAATTTACATCAGTTTGTTTTAACTTCAGTTTACTTGATTCGTTTTGGACATATTGGTTGGTAAGAAACATGTTGTACAACCTTTCTGAGTCTTGGGTTCGATTAGTATCTTTTGCAAACCTATAAAGAGCAACATATAAAATATTGATTGTTGTCAGTCTTTGTTGACCATCAATAATAACCAATTCTTTTACCTCGCTTGTGCTGTAAGTCCCTTCGTGAACAAATACAATACTACCAATGAAATGTGTTCCTCTATTCTCTGTTTCAAACGAGATGATATCATTTAACAACTCCTTACATTCAGTGTTTTTCCAATCGTAATTTCTCTGATAAACAGGAATGACAAATTGAACATTTGGTGCTTGTAAAAAGTTATTTATCTGTAATTCGTTTGCTTTCATATATTATTGCAATTGTATTAATATGCTATTCTAAGATTTATGTTCTTATTATTCCATAAACTAATTAACCTTGTAAGATTGGACTTGTCTTCTAAGAAGTACTTTATAGCCTCCATAACCTTATTTTCTAATTTTTTTTGACCTTTACAATCATATAAACTACCATCAAAGAAAAACCTGCAATTTATATTATCAGATGTTTTTACAATATGAAAATGTGGTTTTTTGTCAATTAGATGGTCATTTGAATAAACATGAAATTGATACCCATATTTAGACTTCCATTCCTTAATTTGATGTAATTCTACATAAACCTGTCCTTTTTTTAGACCTTCTATTGTATTACCTTTTGTCAATTGATGTATAATAAAATCGAAGGATTGATTTAATTTTTCTTCTAAATTAGTTTCCATACTAACTATTTTCTACTAATCTAATTTCCTCTTCACTCAATCCGTATAACTCATATACCATGGTATCAATTGTTTTGTCAGTAACATCAATAGTATTTTTTATTTCTATAGCTTTTTTAGACTCTTCGATAAAGAAGTCTTCCCACTCAGTCTCTTGGTTTAATGAAAGTTTAACTTTCTTTTTAGCCAATTCCTTTATAAAATCCGAATAAGTCAATAGATACCATTCTTGAAGTTTTTTTGGTAACTCTTCAATATCAAATTTTCTTTGGATGGGTCGTTGGAATTTTTGAGATTGTATTTGTAACTCTGGATTAAGTGCAATCATAGAATCTGCTTTATTAATAAAAGGGATTTGTTCTAAAATTGTTGCTTTCGGAATAGGTAATTGCTTTAATTGGTATCCTTTAATTTTAGGAAATAATTGTTTACTGTCAGAATAGTTTGAAAGCCAATATTTTTTTATTACCCTTGAGTTTAAAATAGTTAATACATATTTCAAGGAGTAATTTTCATTCTTCATATAAAGATTGTACAAAGTATTTGAAGTTATAATATTTGGCTCACACAATCCAATAATTGGAGTTTGTCCTATTTGTCTAACTACTATTCTTAACCTTTCATAAACACTAAAATCTCCTCCACTTTTTATATTGGTTGGAATAAAATGG
>JBEICW010000543.1:0-2488 GCA_040383785.1 Ignavibacteria bacterium
GATTCAGATAATGATGGTTTTACAAATGGTGTAGAGTTACAAGATTTAAATAGTGAATGGTCTTTTGGAATGCCTAATGCTATTGGCGATCCGAGTAAAGTTACTTTACCTGGTGATAAATCAAGTTTTCCTACTTCTGTAATAGAGTCTAATTTAAATTTATCAATAAGTAATGCTTTTCCTAATCCAATATTAGAAGGTACTACTTTTACAATTTCTAATTTATCAAATACTAAAATTGAGGTATTAACTTATGATATTAATGGAAATGTTATTAGTTTAGAAACTATTATGATTAATAATGATAACTATGATTATAATTGGTTAATAAATGGAAAAGGGAATTTACCAACTGGAGTATATTTAGTAGATTTTCAAGTAGGGGAGTACACTATTAGAAAAAAAGTAATTTTAAATTAAGTATTCAATTTGATTTAAAATAAAAAAAACCATCAATTAATTTTGATGGTTTTTTTTGTAACTTGTCGGAGCTACAGGATTCGAACCTGTGGCCTTCTGGTCCCAAACCAGACGCGCTACCGGACTGCGCCAAGCTCCGTTCACTTATTTAGTGTGTTGTTTAAAAAAATAAATTTTCTAATTCGCACTTTAAGTGAGAACAAAATTAAGAATAAATTTTATAAATTCCAAAAGTTATTTTAAATTCTGAAAATATTATGATAAAATTCTGAAAATAATATGCAAAAATCTTGATAATAAATTGAATTTAGGATTTAATTATAATAAATAACTTTAATAACTTTAAACTACTGTATTTTTTTTGATATAGTTTGCAATACGTTTATCTCTTTTCATCGTTGCCAGAGAGCGTAAGTCTTCAATTTTATCAGCTTCATCCATAATTTCTACTCCTAAAATTGTTTCTAAAACATCTTCCATTGAAATTAATCCATCAAACCCACCGTGTTCGTCAATTACTACCATCAAGTGTTGTTTATTTTTTAGAAAATGCTCCAATGCAACATCTAATTCTACATTTTCTGGAACAAAGTGTATTTGTCTGATATAATCTCGAAGTTTAGTTTTTTGCTTGCCATTAAGTGCAGCGTGAAGAATATCTTTTGAAAGAACATAACCAATCAAACCTTTATCTAAAGAATCTCCTTCCCAAATTGGAATACGTGAATAAACTCTCAGTCCAACTTCATGTATAACATCTTCGACTAATCTATCTGCTTCGAAGCTTATAACTACAGTCCTTGGTGTCATTACATCACAAACATAAACGTCATTAAATTTCATTATATTTTTGAGAATTCTATATTCACTTGCTTCTATACTGCCTTCTTCATGAGCTGTTTCTACCATAGATTTAAGTTCATCTCTGGCATCTTCGTCATCATTTCTACCACCGACTTTATGGTTTATCATTTGTAAAATGCCCATAAGTGGAGTATTGATTTTTGCAAAATAATACAACAAACCAATCAAATTTACGATTAAAATATTTGAAAATCGAATGCCAATTGAATAAATTAAAAATCTTAAGATAAACCCAAATGTAAATATTGGGAATATTAACAAAGAAGTAACTATCCAATTAAAATCTAAATTATTAAAAAAAATGCTTAGGTAAGTAGTTGAAGTTGAGTAAAAAAGCACTTCAAACATATAAAATGCATTTACTTTTTCTTGGTAATGCAATTTTAAATATTGTATTTTTTTTTGCTTAATATTGGAATTTGAGATAAAATCTTCATATTTACTCGCTTGTGAATAATACAACACAGCAGATATAAATGCAAAAAAGTAACCCATTGCCAAAAGGATTATTGCGGTAATTAAATATATTAAACTCTGATTGAAGGTGAACCTCACTAAATTTTGAAAAAATATTTCTTAAAAGATATTTCTTAAAAGATATTGCCCAAAAGACTATTGTTATTAATAAAAAAACATTATTTATTAATTAACGAAATTCTTTATCAACTATTTTTATTCTGCTTGGGTATGGTAGCACGCCAAATTTTGTTTTAAATTCTGGCTTTGCATCAATCATTACTTTTGCTGGTTTATTTCCAACTCCACCAAGTTGCATAGCCAAATTCAACATTCCATCGTAACCTTTGTTTGCAAAAAACTTGTAAAAATCCATACTGATTGTAATTGGAATTTCAGTAGTTGCATTACTTGGGTCAACTGTAAAATCATTTTCAACTACTCCAGAAACGGTTTTAATATCATCAATATATAAATCCCATTCCATTCTATTCATTGTAACCGGAGTCCCTTTAGATTCTTTTACACCTTCGTTAGGGTTTTGAGCCAAGACAATAACATTAAACGAAGTCGGCAGTGACTTAGAAGCATAAGCTTGAGTTAATAATAAACCATCTGAAAAAGACAAATCTTTGATAGATGTTATATTTGATATATTTACTCTATTCAGACTAAAGTTATTTACTCTTTCAATTTTAAATTTTAATGCCTGCAAATTTGCTACAGTCTTCATTACATCTTGAAAAGA
>JBEICW010000544.1:0-2485 GCA_040383785.1 Ignavibacteria bacterium
AACACAAAAAATAAAAAAAATATGACTGAAAAATTTAAGTATTTTAAACATACTCTTTCCTTGATTTTAATTTTACTAATAAAATTAAATTTTAACTCTTTCGCAAAGGAATTTAATTCAGTTGAGAATTTTTCTGAAAAAATTATAGATAATGGGTTTATACAAAATACCAAGATTAATAATATAGAGTATAAAGTAAAATTCGATTATAATATCAATTTTGAAAATACCAATGAATTAAAATTTGAGGATTCGACAGATATTAATTCAATTGTTAAATCTTTTAATAATAAAAATCAAATCTCTAAAATTAGCAATTTAAATTATAAATTGAATAAAAATCTTCAATTTGAAGCATTAACAATTAATTTTATTAAACCTGAATTTAAGTTCGATTTTGAAATCAAACCTATTAAATTATCTTCTTTAAAAATTAATAAATCAAAAATAAGTAGCCAATATTTAGATTATTTAATTAAATTAAGTTTCAGTAAATATCCTTTTACTATAAATAAATATAATACCAAATTAAGAGGTTTAGATATTGAAAATTATATTTTTGTGCCTTTTATTTTTAAATCTCAAAATGAAGACCAAGTGATTTTTGAAATTATTGAAGAAGTTAAATTTGATTTGAAATATATAGATATTCCTAAAGAAATTGAATTAGACAAGTTGAGTAAACAGAAAAACAATTCAATTGAAAAACAATTTTTTTCTAATATTTTAAATTCTAATCATTTGTTAAAATTTAGAGAAATTGAAAATAATAATAAATTATTTACAAAGAATAAACTTCATAAATTTGAATATAGTTTACAAACGCAAAAAAATACTGAGTGGTTCAATAATAATATTGACTATTATCAAATTAGAGTTACAAAAGATGGAATTGTACAGGTATCTATAGAGGATTTATTAAAAATTAACCCTAACCTATCAAATTTGGATTATCAATATTTGAAGATATTAAAAAACGGAGATAAATACCCTTTTTATTACAAATCTAACGATAATTTGATAAGTAATGATGATGAGATTTTCTTTTTTGGAACTAAAGCAATAGGTGACAGTACCAAAAATGATTTTTATACAAATGAACAAAAGTTTTATTTATATTATGATAATGAAATTAATGACAAATTTTTAAATTTAAAAGAATTTAAAGAAAGTGGAGTCTATTCACCAATAATCGATGCTTTTAAAGCTAATTATAGAATTGAAAAAGACTTAGCTTTTGGTCATGGTTATGATTTTGCAAATTGTGATCATACTTTCGGGGAGTTTTGGTATTGGGATATATTATATCCAATTTCAAAAAATAAATCAAATATAAATTTGGATTTATACTTTGATTACGAAAGCGTGAATGATTTTTATTTTGGTGCTGAATATAAAAATTATACTTATAATAATAGAGCATATACAATCGAAAATGGTAACTTAAAAATCTATAATAATTTAGATTTTAATTTAAACCAAAACAAGATTTCCAGCAAATTATTTGAAGGTTTGGTATATGATACATTGAGTAATACTATTAATAAAAACAACTTAAATTTTGGTTTAAATTATACAGAATTTAATGCTAAACATACTGGAGACCCAAAACTTTACGAAAATAAACCCGATATTTTGGATGCAATTATTGGAATTGAATCTTATTTATTTAAAGGCTCAATAAAACCAATAGCTTATGATGGTTATTTTAATGCTGAAAAGACTTCATTAGATTATGATAATAACTATTATGTTGAAGGATTTAATAATCAAGAAATTGTTTTTGTAGATACATTAAATAAAGAAATATCATTTCCAAATTCAGATTCTGGGTATTCTATAATTGCTAATACAAAATTAAATAATATCACTCAAATTGAAGTAAAAGGTTTAAAAGATAATAGATATTTTAACACTTCCGAAGGCTACCACATTTTATCAATCGACAATAATAATTTATTTAAGTTATACACTTTTAACGTTCCTAATGAATTTGACATTAATAATTCTATAAATAAATTTATTCAAAATGATTTTTGTGTGATATTAATAAATACACCGAATAAATCAGTTGTATTTAATACATATTTAACAAATAATGGAGCTATTAATGTAACTACAGATACAAATTCATCCTATATTGTGATTTTTAGCAAAGGGAAAGTAATTGTTGAAAAATCTTCACAAGATATTACCAATCTTCATGCATTTGTTAATGGAAATTCTAATAATTTTAGAGCAAAATTATTTAATAATGCAAATAAAAATGAAATATTTGTGATAAGTGATAGTTCACATATTTCTAAATTAAAAATAGAAAAAGTTGAAAAATCAAACCTAAAAGATGTTACAAATGAAGCGGATTTAATTGTAATCACACATAGTAAATTTATTAATGGGGCAAATGAATATGCCAAATATAAAGCAGAAAAAAATAATATTAAAGTAAAAGTTATTGATAAAGAATATATTTATAAAGAATTTA
>JBEICW010000545.1:0-2480 GCA_040383785.1 Ignavibacteria bacterium
GTCAATTAACTAATATTTGAAATAGAATTTAGTGAAATTGAATTCAAATTATTGGCAATAACTATTTTTTTTTGAAATTAAAAAGAGTTATATTAGGCTTAAAAAGCAGTATAAATTTTACAAATTACATCAAATTAAAAATAAGTAACAAATGAACTTGGATCAAAAAGATAAACTGATTTCAATAATTCAAAATTCTGAATTGACAACAGAACAACAAGTAAATAAATTAATTCGTGAGCTAGAGAATTTAAATTTTATTCCAGCTATTTCACCTTGTCTTTCCATTTTTGAAAGCATTGAAATGGAAGAGTTAAAGATGAAAGAAGGACAATTAAATGATAATTTAATCGTGTTAGATAAACCTATTTTTCAAAATGGATTGGATGTATTTCAAAAAAAGGAATTATTAATTATTGCTGGAAGACCTGCGATGGGTAAAACACAGTTTTTGGTCCATTTAGCAAATAACATTGCTAATAATCACAATGTTTTATACCATACGTTAGACGTTTCTATTTCTAATCTAACTACACGTTTTTTAGCAAATGAAACTGGGGTTTCAAAAAATTCATTTTTTAATAATTTACAAGATCATTCGGTAAATGAAACTTTAGACGGATTAAAACAAATATTCAAGAATAAAAAATTACATTTAGTTGATTCCTCGGTTGTTTCTTTAAAGCAACTAAAAGAATATTACAGCGAATTAGTTCAAAATTTAGGAATTGAAGTGATAATAATTGATTATTTGCAATTATTGAGTGATAAAAACTATAGAATTAGGGAGCAAGAAGTTGCTTCAGTGATGAGGAATTTAAAGTTTATTGCGAAAGAACTTAATGTGTGTATTTTAGTAGCAAGTCAATTAAGTAGATCTGTAGAAACACGAGGAGGAGATAAACGTCCTATCTTATCTGATTTACGTGAAAGTGGTGCCATTGAAGAGTTTTCAGATAAGGTTTTATTTTTATATCGTCCTGAATATTATCAACTTTTTATGGATGAAAATGGAGAATCAACTGTAAATCAAGTTGAAATTATTGTTGCAAAAAATAATAATGCAGAAACTCAAGTAATTAATTTAGAAAGAGACAAAGAGTTTACTCGATTTACAGCTAAAAATCAAACTAATAACACTAATTTATCTTGGGATTACCAAGTGGATGGATTATAAATTTTGAGTCACTGTGTAAAATATTATGAGTTATTTAACTTGTGATTGTGTTCCTGCAATCCCGCTCGGCCTGTTTGAGTGACAATTGCTTCGCAATTGATTAAATTTTTAGATAATATCAGTGACTCTTTTTCATATAAAATTATGATTCAAAGCTTAAAAAATGAACATGATGTTGCTAACTTGTTTAATATCAGTTTAAATGAGTTGGATAGATTATTGATTGAACTCGAATATGAGGAATTTTTTATTCCTAAAAAAAAAGGAGGGCATAGAAAAATCACTTCACCAAACCAACGATTAAAATTGGTGCAACAACGATTAAATTATTTTTTAAATATTGGTTATGAATCCTTAAAAACTGAAGTAGTATTTGGTTTCTCAAAAAAAAGCAAATCAGACATAGTTAGTTCTCCAATTGTAGCGAATGCATCTAAACATATTCAAAAGAAATTTATACTTTCATTAGATATCAAAGATTTTTTTGAGTCTATTACTTCAAAACAAATAGTTGATTTATTTACAGGTCCATATTTTAAATTGCCCATTAATGTTGCGTTGATTTTAACTCGGTTAACAACTTATAAAGGATTTTTACCTACAGGTGCACCAACTTCTCCACTGTTATCAAATTATATATTTAATGAAATTGATAATAAATTAAAACTGTTTTCTAATCAATTAGAGATAACTTATACTAGGTATGCCGATGATATAACATTATCAAGTGATAATATCATTTCAATTGATATTGTTGAAGAAATTCAAAAAATCGTTGAGCCATTTAAGATTAATCACAAAAAAACAAGATTAATAAAAAGCCATAGACAGCAAAAAGTTACTGGTATAGTAGTTAATCAGAAAGTTAATATTGATAGAAAATGGTTAAAAAGAACAAGAGCAATGCTTCACGATTTAACTCTAAATGGTTTGTCTAAAGCAGCCGAAAAACATTTCAACTATCCAGGTAAAGAACATAATTTTATACATAAACTTGAAGGAAACATCTCGTTTATCGGTCAAGTAAGGGGTCAAAAGGATACTTTATATTTACTATACAGAAAACAATTTCTAACATATTTTGAAAGAAAAAAGGATACAAAGTGTGACTCACCTTTTTAGTTTTTAAATACACTATCAAAAAGTTTTTTGTTGCTAATGATTAGCATCCAAATGAATTAGGTTTATATAAATTAATTATTAAATAATGAAAAGATATGAAAGTAGTAGTAATTGAATTTACAAAGGTTGATTTACCCTATGGTTGGTTAGGCAATATGTATGCTAGTCCGATTAAGTATGA
>JBEICW010000546.1:0-2471 GCA_040383785.1 Ignavibacteria bacterium
AATGTAAAATATTATTTATCTGATAATTATATGTATAATATGATACAGATAAGCAATAAAATATTAAGAAAGAATTTGGACAAAGAGAATGTCCTTATTGATGAGTTAAAGATAACTACATATAGCGATAGTTATCTAACACTTGAAACTATACCAGAGGAATTTGGTTTAGGTGATAACCTAGTTAAATTTAAAGCAAATAACTTTTCACTTGTTCCGAATACAATAATTGTATTTGAGTGTATTGATAATAATAGAAACCCCGTTTCATTAAAAGTATTAAAGACAAAATCAAACGCATCAAGATATATCAGTATTAATATTGATGACACAATATCTAACGGTCAGGGTAATTTAATTGTTTGCTTTACAGCTAGAACATATCCAAACGGCGTTCTAATTGATAGTAGTCTTTACAAAGATAGAAATTTCAATGTTAGATATACATATCCGATATATATAAATAAAAATATTGAAACTGATAGTGAGATTTACTTTGATACTGAACCTAATATTGAAGTTACAGAAGTAATCGCACCTTCAATTAAAAGTTATCCAGAAAATATAATAAGTGTATCAAAGACAGGTAGTTTAGATTACGAATTATCACCTATAAATAACATACCGTATATATTCACTAATTCTGAATTTGAATTTACATCTGAAATGATTGATAGTGATATTATTATATCATCAATAATTAATCAACAACCAGATGTACCTTCATCATATAGTGAAACAACAACAAAAATAATTGACATCAAAGATAAGTATACCGCAATACTTGATAAGCCAATCACGCGTAGATTAAAATATAGACCGGTTGATGATAACATTAAGAAATTTACAACGAATGATTTTCAGATTAACTACAAAATATTTAGTAGTAGCATTGAAATGCCTAAATCACAATCATACGTTAAGTTTGAGTCTGATGATATTAAACCAGGCACCGGTAAGATAGATAAATTAAATGTATATGTTAATTCAAGCACATCAGCTGATTATAATTATAAATTGGTATCTAGTTTGCCTATTTTAAATTCTAGTTTATTATATGACTCAACAATAAATGATTTACGTAATGACATCGGTTTATTATCATCACAAACTAAGATTGATACCTATTTTGAAAAAGAATACATCGGAACTCAATCAAGCAATCTAAACTTAATTAAATATGATAAGAGCAATCTATTTAATTCAATGTATATGTATTATTCTGGTTCACAACCAAGTGGTCAGATACAATCAATTAAGTTAAAAGATACTTATAAGATGAATTTCAAACCTGGTAAATATACATTAGAATTTAAATTACAGGGTATAACTGATGAGATTAATATTGGTAGTCCATCTATTGCAATATTATTATCCGGTTCATCATTTAAAAATGAGCAACGAAATATAAATAATTATGATGGTTACTTAATTGATGAGATTAATCAATCTGAGGGATTGCGATATTATGGTAAATTAAAATATGATTTTAATGTAATCAATTCAGGTAGTGGTGTAATTAAGTTTATCAATAAAAAAGGAACGTTCTTTATATCTGACATTACAGTTAAATCTAGTATTGTTGCTGGTTCAAATCCAACATACACAAGACAATACATACCTATTGATTTAAATAGTAGATATGATGATTTAGATTTTAAATTTGAGTTTGTTAATAAAAACGGTGATGTTAGTCCAACAACAATAACAAAGAAGGTGGCTGATTACATCGGTAGCAACACATATATATCAGGTGATGATAATCAACTATATGGTAAGATGATGTTGTCTAACGACCCTGGTAAAGGTCTTATTATATCAGGTGATAGAGAGGGTGGATTTATTCAGTCGCAGAATGCTGAAACCGGTAGTGGTATAAATATATTTGATTTTACATCCGGTAGTAAATATAATTATAATTATTCTGGTAGCAACATAGATAACAATATTGGAATGGACTTATTTGCTGATAACGGTGATTACATTACATATAGAGGTTATGGTACGGCATCAGGTGTATTTATTGAGTCCGATTCAATACCTAAGATAAAACCCTATGTTGGTGTTGGTGTTAGCCAAGAGAGCGCTGGTTCATCACCTGATGTAACACCAGAGTCGCAAACATTATTGAATTGTGATGTTTATAATTTGTTTGAATTGAATTATAAAAGTAATAAGGTAATTAATTTAATTGAAGTTAAACCTTATTCTAATTATAAATTCATAATGAAAAATCATAGCACAAGTTCAATAAATATTAACTTTGTACCATCTGCTAGTTATAATGTAGCTGAGAATGCTGTAATACAAATTCAATCCGGTTCATTTGTTACAATTGATATGTTTCAGACTAGATTTAAAAGAATTTGGACAAAATCAAATGATTTATATTATATTTAATTTGATTATTTTATGATCGGGTGGATTGGTTGGATGGGAAGTTATAATGGTAGATTTTTTGATGGTGGATA
>JBEICW010000547.1:0-2462 GCA_040383785.1 Ignavibacteria bacterium
CATTTTTTGCTTGCTTCCATTTGGTGTCAATAATTATGTTTTTTGAGTTATCTTTCTTTTTTAACCAAATATCTGGCTTCAATTGAGTATCTCTTGTACCTTTCCAAAAAAGTTTTTGTCTTTGTCCATCTTTATTTTCATTGATTTCGTAATATTTTATTATATTTTCATTTACAAGAAAGTTTTCAGACCTCTTCAAAGTCTTCAGCACAAACTTCTCCCAAAGGGCATTCATATCAAACATTAGGGCTAATACATCACGTCTGCCATTGCTTATGTCTGGGTAGTAGTTTAGCAATAACATTTTGCTGATATTAATTGCATTGCGATATGACTCTGTTTTACGATTCAAATTAAGTTTGTCAAAAGTATTTTCATCGACTTTGATGTTTTTTAGCTCTGGGAAATTCAATAATAAATTGCCGATTTTGCTACTTAGTTTAGAGCTATTACTAATGTTTTTAATCAACTTAATCGTCTTATAAAGAATTCTATGCAATATATGGTCAGTATCGTAAGTGGTATATTCTACATAAAATTTCTCTTTATGCACAATATTTTTAGTTACGTGTTTGTTAAATTTTAGTTTACCTTTTAATGCACCCAAATTACCTTCTGTTTTGCGGTATTTTTTGATTAAACCAAGATGGAGCAGACGCTCCACCTCAATTATAAATATCTCAAAATACAACTCTAAAATAGAATTATGCTTTATGCTTAGGTTTGCATTTTCGGTATGCTTAACATTCACGACACCCGTAAATCTTAGCATATCAATCAGTATTTTCTGCCATTTTGATTTTGAATTTTCTATTTCTTTGTCGTTTTCATTTTTGGTTTCATTCTCTTTATCAATTTTCGGTAGTATCTCGATTGTAATATTACCAACCTGCAACACCCCAACATATTGATGAAACTTGATACCATTATTTATCAAAGAGTATAAATTAAACTTAACATCATCTTTGTAAAACTCTTTTAGGCGATTATAGTGTTTTGTCTCAAATTTAACACTTTCACCCTTTGAGTTTTTATAAAATTCTTCTGCTTTCAAACTCTGATGCTCATAAACTTGGATAATGTTTTTAGCCATTATTGATTATCCTTTTCTTCTTTTTTCTTTCTATCTGCTACTGCTTTTTCTGCGGCTGCTTTAGTTAATAATAAATTATTAATTGCAGAAATAATGTTAAAATCTGTATTATCTATAAGTAATCTATAAATTGTCTTTATTAATTCACTTGAATCTTCATATTTGAAATCAGCAAATAGTTTATTTGCATCTATTTTGACATTATTTATCTCTACAAAACCACTACCCAATACCAAACCAATCTTACCATAATCGCCATAGAAATACACTTGTAATAATGGAATAATCTTATCTTTGAAAGTATTCTTTAATCCTTCTTCATCATTTATACCCATAAAATAACTATGCCCAATCAAATGGTCTCTATCAAGCAGGTATTCAATACGTTTATTTATAGTATCTAATAAATCTCCCAAATTAATTCCAGCAACATTGTTATTTTTTAATAGTTCAGGCTTTGGCATCATTTCTTCTAATGAGAAACGGCGTAGAAGTTTTTCATATCTTGGTCTGAATATAATTGAATTAGTAATACCAATTAAATAAAAATTAGGTGGCAAACAAAATATCTTACCATTTGGCAATGTAATATTTAATTCATTTTTAGCACCAATTCTTTTATCTTCTTCTAATAAGTCTACCAGTTCTCCTAATAAATCATCTAAAAATAAATATGCTGTAATTTCTAAAATTAATACAAATTTGTTTGTATAATCTCTATTATCTCTTTGGTTCTCATTAATGAAATTCATCAACAGCCCATCACGAAATTCATAATTTATTCCACGTTGACTACTTTCTTGTTTTTCGGAACCAATTAAATCAGAATAATTTAAATGACTATGAGGAGAAATTACCATTATATTTTTTTTGTTGATAAAATAATCAAACAACTTTTGATATTTTGTTTGCAAATCATCATCAGAGTAAATATTATATTTGTTTCTTAATTCATTTCTATTATTTTCGTCTTTTAAATATTGATCCAATTCATAGTCATTTAAACCTAAAATTATGGATATTGCTCTAATTTTAGAATTATACGTTTTCCCAGTACCTGGAGGTCCATATAGGATTTGGTTTAGTGGGATTTTTGTTTTATTCATTTTAATAACTCATTTTAAATTTATATATCATTTATTATATTTTGAGTTTGTTATTGTATATCCAATTCACAAACTCTGATGCTCATAAACTTGGATAATGTTAGTTGCCACTTAAGTCTCCAGTAACTGGAGTAATTTATTCTTCTTCTTTTGCATTTATATCAACAATTTCAACAATTTCACCGTTTTTAATGTATTTTTTCTTTCCTAATAAAATTCCGACAATTCCTGTAATATTTTCTTTAGTAAAATCTTTCAATTTA
>JBEICW010000548.1:0-2458 GCA_040383785.1 Ignavibacteria bacterium
GTACTTATGGGTTTTGGATTGGATAGTGATAATATCCACTCACCAAATGAAAATTTTGTTTTGAGTAATTTCTTTGGCGGAATTAAAGCAGTAAGTCATTATTTTGAAGAGTTAGCATAATTTAAATATTTTAAAGTATTATTGATTTAATGCTTAGGAGTTATTTAAGTTTAATGTTGTTTTATCAATTTAAATTTCTTTTGTACATATTTCAATTTAATTTTAGGTGTTTAAATGTTTGATAATAGATTATTAAAATTTCTCAATATAGCTATTATATTAGCAATGTTGTCATTAATTACATTTGCAAATGCACAAGATGAAAAATCAAATGTAAATTTATTAGAATTTTTAGAATTATCTCCAACAGAAGAAACTTCTGAAAAATACTTTGATTTTTTGAGTAAAAATTTAGGTACACAAGATGGGTTTGTAGCATTGCAAAGAATAGCCGAAACAATGCTTCATGATAAAAATTATGAAGGTGCAATTGATATGTACACCGAATACAAGGCGGATTTTCCAGCTTTTGCTGACAAAATTGATAAAATTATTGCTATTTTAAATACTCCTTTAGATGGGATTACTGAATTAAACTTGGGTAGTGGAATTAATAGCCCTGCCCAAGAATATTCTCCAATTCCAACTGCTGATGATTCAAGAATATATTTTACTTCTTTAAATAGAGATGAAACTAATGAAACCGAAGATATTTACTATTCTGATTATATAGATGATGTATGGACACCTGCTCAAAAGCTTATCGATATAAGCACGGAAGATCAAGGTGAAGCACCACAATCTATTACAACAGATGCCAATCAACTTGTCTTATTTGGCTCATTCGAACAAAATTTAGGTAAAGGTGATTTGTATATATCTGAGCGTGGAAAGGGACAATGGGGTAAGGTTAAAATGCTTCCAGATCCAGTAAATTCAAAATATTTTGAGTGTGATGGTAAAATTACTTCAGATGGTAAAGCAATGATATTTGTATCTGATAGACCTGGTGGTATTGGAGAATTTAAAGAATATGGGAAGTTTTTTAATGGTGCCAAAAATGGGAATACAGACATTTACGTTTCACAAAAAACAGACTCTGGTTGGTCAAAGCCAATTAATCTTGGTAAAATAATAAACACTCCATTTGCCGAAAGAAAACCATTTTTACATCCAGATGGTAAGTCGCTTTATTTTAGTTCAGATGGTCACCCAGGACTTGGTAGATTAGATTTATTTAAAAGTACTAGACTAAAAGAGGACTCTTGGACTGAATGGAGCGAGCCAATCAATTTGGGAAAAGAAATCAATTCAGGTAGAAATGATAGAGGAGCTATTGTTGCTACAAGTGGTGAATTAGCATACTTTGCAACTGCTGATAGAGGGCTTAGTTTTGGTGGTACAGATATATATAAAATGGATGTTCCTGCTAGATTTAAACCTGAACCCGTAACTACTCTTTCTGGAAGAGTATTGGATAATAAAGGTAATATACTAGAAGCAAAAATAGTTTGGGAAGATTTGGAGACTGGTAAAAAATTAGGTGAATTGAGAAGTAATCCCGATGATGGTAAATTCTTTATAATTTTACCTCAAGGTAAAAACTATGGTGTTTATGCAGAAAAAGAAGGTTATTTCCCTATCTCTAAAAATATCGACTTGAGAAAAATTAAAGATGGTCAAAAAATCAAAGAAGATATTGTACTGTATTCAATAAGTGATTTGATTGGAGATGACTTAGAATTAATGGGTTCTGGAGATCTAACTTATGACTCATTTGAATTAAAAGAAAAGAAATTATTACAGATGAATAATTTATTTTTTGAATATAACAAAGCTACATTACTAAAAAGTTCTTTTTCTGAATTAGATAGGGTTATATATTTACTTAAAAATTATCCAATAGATTTGGTGGAAGTTGCCGGACACAGTGATAGTGTTGGTAATGAAGAATATAATATAAGTTTGTCTGACAAAAGAGCTCAAGCTGTTAGAGATTACATAATCAAAAAAGGAATTGGAAAAGATAAATTAGTTTCTAAAGGATATGGAAAACACGAGCCAATTGCATCAAACGAAACTGAAGAAGGTAGAAAACAAAATAGAAGAGTAGAGCTTAGAATTTTAAAAATATCAAGAGTTAGAAAATAAATTTATGTATTTTGAGTTAAGTAATTAAATTTGTGTAATTGGATTTGAATAGTTGGAAGATAAACAAAATAAAAATAAAGATAATAAACAGGAAATTAAGAAGTTTAATCACTTTGCTTCTCAAATACAATTTCTAAAAGGTATAGGTCCTAAAAGAGCTGAAATACTTGCTGAAATTGGAATTTTGACAGTTGAAGATTTACTGAAATATTATCCCAAATCGTACATTGATATTACAGCTGCTCAAAGTTTAAGAGAATTGAAAAAGATTTTTTCTGGTAATAATTTTATTAATTTAGATAAAGAA
>JBEICW010000549.1:0-2455 GCA_040383785.1 Ignavibacteria bacterium
AGACTTTGAATTAAAAAAATATGACTCCTTAGATAAATTATTAATATTGGATAAAGAAGGAGATAAATACAATAGTCCAATATCATATTTAGACTTAAATACAAATTTATTTAATATAAATATGAACTATAATAATTTACAAGTTGATTTTGCGAATGAATCATTGATACAATATCATAATACATTTAATGATATATTATACGAAAAAGATAAAAGTAAATATTCAATAATTACTCAAAAACAACCAATTTCATTTTCAAGAATGTATTACTCAGATGATGAAGGGCAAAATTTTAAATATAAAGACTTAAATGGCTCAATTCTATTAGGATTTTACGATAAAAATAGAATTTTTACTTATATTGATAATGAAAATAGGAAATATTATATAATAGAGTCAAGTAGTAGAAAAGAGGGAGGTTTATCTGTTTATTTTTGGTTAGATGAAAATTATGATTTTATAAAAGAAATTACCTTTTATAATGATGATTTTATAAATAGCAAAATGGCCGATTCATTGACTTATGTAGTTATGTCTTTTAACTCAGAATTATCTGGTATTCAAATAAAATCAACATCAAATAAAGGTGATTCTTGGGAAATTTATAAAGAATATCCTTATTTATATTATTTAACTGAAAATAAAGAATTAACATTAAATAACAAAAAAATATGGGTTTATAGTTATTTTGAAGACATTTCGAGTAAATATTATATTGATGTATTTGACATTGAAAGCAAAAAAATATATAATATTTTTGAAAAAATTCTAACAGATGCTGAATCATTTGAATTAGATAATATTTGTTTCGACGCAACAAAAGGGAAGTTTTATCTAAGTTTCTTTAATACTTTGATGGTGTGCAGTAATATTTTTGAAGATAATATCAAGTGGGAAACATTTAACTATCCTAATAATGGAAAAGTAAACAAAAAATTCCAAATATTTGATAAGACTATATTTGCACGTTATGAAGATGATAAAAACGAGGAAAATGTCTATTGGATTAATGGTATAGAAATGATCGGTGATCCAACTAGTATAGAAATTGTTGAAAACCAAATAGAATATGTAAATTATCTATATACATTTCCTCCATTTCCAAATCCTTCAAACAATGATGTTCGTACAAAGATATATTGGGATAGTAGAATAGATATAGACAATTCAGATATAGCAGTTTATGACATCAATGGTAATAAGGTCTCTGGTAAAGAAAACCTTATAGTAGAAAAAATAAGTGACTTGAATGGTTATATCAAATGGAATTGTGTGGGTCAACCCAAGGGCACATACCTAATCAAAATCCAGCACGGTAATAATACCAAAACTGTAAAAGTGGTAGTGAATTAGAAGAAAATGATTAATTGTAAATTGTAAGAGCGAACATATCGTCCTTTTATTTTACAATTCTCTATTCTCAATATTTATCATAATTTTACGTATATAGTCAAAAATTACTGATAAATCTAAAAACAAAACAAAATGAATAAATTAATTGAATGTGTGCCTAATTTCTCGGAAGGACGAGATAAAAAAGTGATTGAAGCTATTGCTGATGCTATTCGTAATACCGCAGGTGTAAAACTCCTTGATGTTGACCCTGGATACTCTACAAATCGAACGGTTTATACCTTTGTAGGCGACCCAAGTAGCGTTGTAGAAGGTGCAATAAATGCAGCGAAAGTTGCCAAAGAACTAATTGATATGACCAAACACACTGGCGAACATCCGCGTATGGGTGCTATGGATGTTTGTCCGTTTATCCCTGTCCGAAATGTAACTATGCAAGAATGCGTTGATTGTTCATTAGAGTTTGGGCGTAGAATGGGCGAAGAGTTGGGCTTGCCGATTTACCTATACGAAGAGGCATCAAATCAAGATTACCGCAAAAGTCTGCCCGATATTCGCAAAGGAGAATACGAAGGTTTTGCTCAAAAAATTTACCAACCAGAATGGAAACCAGACTTCGGACCTGCGGCATTTATTCCGAATTGGGGAGCAACTGTAACAGGTGCTAGAAAGTTTTTGATTGCGTATAATGTGAATATAATCGGCACTAATAACCAAGCTCATAGGATAGCACTAAATTTGCGTGAATTGGGTCGCGGTGGCGAAGAAACGGGCAAACTTAAAGACGTTAAAGCTATCGGTTGGTGGGTGAATGAATATAATATGGCACAAGTTTCAATGAACTTGACTGATTACCATAAAACGGCTCCACATAGTGCTTTTGAATCTTGTAAAGAGGAGGCGAGTAACCTAAATGTTGCTGTAGCTGGCTCGGAATTGGTGGGATTAATTCCACTCGAAGCTTTACTTATGGCTGCTAATTATTATATCCAAAAAGAGAATTTATTCATAATTGATGAAAACCAAAAAATCCGCCTTGCTATCGAAAGAATGGGCTTAAATTCAATCAGTAATTTTGACCCAAATAAGCGAATTATAGAG
>JBEICW010000550.1:0-2445 GCA_040383785.1 Ignavibacteria bacterium
ATTACGGGAGTTTCTACCGAATAGCCAAAAAACTTATCATCTGAAATTTGCATTTCATATAAATCAGATTTATTTGCAGTATTCCATTCTATATCTGGATTATAATCTACATTAGTAATATTATTGGCTGGTGCCACCAGAGTTGGCACTCCCATCTGTAATGGGTTTGTAATTCTATAAATAGAATTTGTGCTAAATAACATATCACCAGCATTATTTACAGCCATACCGTTTATAGTTTTAACATTAAAACTATTATTTATAGAGTCCCATTTTGTACCAGCATTAGTTGTTCGATACAAGCCATAATCAGAATCCATGCCTAAAAATATCTCATTAGGGTTTTTGATTCCAATTGTAGAAATAGTTGGGTATTCATAAGCACCAGATTTAATATTCAAATCATTTAAAGAAAACTTACTACCAGCATCATTTGATATATATAATCCTTCAGTAGATGCAACATATAAGGCATTATTTACATCAACTTTTAAGTCTTTAATTTGTATTGAAATATCGTCAGTTGGATTAAATACTGATTGAGTAAAATTAGTTCCACCGTCTTTAGAAACAAATATTTTGTGAACTTTATTTGCCCCAAAATTATCAACCGCAACGTAAACATTGCCATTACTTGATGCTATAATTTTTGGATTTAATCCAGCAACTTTTTGACCTAAATTTGTCCAAGTCGTTCCACCATTAGTTGACTTAACAATAAAAGTTGTAACTGGAGGTGTACTTGGTGGCATTACTGGCTCTGGCGGACTAACAGCGTAAATAATTTGTGGGTCGGCTGGAGAAATTGCTACACCAACACACAATAAATTAGGACCATTAGAAGTCCAAGTAGCACCACCATCATTTGAAATTCTAATTAATTTAGATTCATCTGCTAATGCAACAGAATTACCATAAGCATCAACTGCGGTGATTCTCAAATTTGCAGTATTCAAATTACCTGACCAAGTTTTACCAATATCTATAGACTTAGTAAGTTCGGTTGCATAAGGTATATATTGAAAAAAATTATTATTTCCTGATATTATTTTAATTTTTTTATCACCACTCCACCAAGCTAAATTACTCCAACTTTTCCCATTATTAGCACTAGAAATTATGCCCCTACCTGGTTGAGCAGCAATTAAAGTACCATCACTTAATCTTGTGATTGTATTTACGCCACCACCTGCAATATTTGCTTGTAACCAATCTTCATAAGTACGTGAATCATAATACCAAAGTCCTCTATAGCGAGTTGCAATTACAGGCTCTTCTTTAATAGAAGGAGCAGTAGCATTTGCATAAACTACATCAACAATATTGACATCTTTTAAGGAATTATCTAAATTAACTCCATACTGTTGGAAATTTAATCCATTATCTACAGATTCCCATAAATTTCCTTGCCCAGCAATTACGATTTTATCATTTTTAACTCTTGCAATTTTGTTAGTATATTTCATTACCAAACCACCAACATTTCGAGAGTAAGTTTTTCCATTATCATCAGATTTATAAATACCACCTCCATAAGTGCCTATTATAATTCTGCCCGATTTAGTGATACAAATATCACTAACATCTTGATAAATTAAGCCAGAATCTGATTTAAGCCAATTTGCTCCACCATCAACTGATTTAAAAATCCCATCTCCATAAGTACCACAATAAAGTGTATCGATAGTTTTTGATACAATTACTTTGGTATTTATTCTTGGTAAACCATTATTGATTTGTGTAAAAGATGCACCACCATTAGTGGATTTGAACAAACCTGCATCTTTTGTGGATACATAAATTACTGTTCCATTAGTCCCAAAACTAATATAATTTACGTATTTTCCAGTAAGTCCACTATTGATTTTTGTCCAATTTGCACCTTTGTCATTGCTTCGATAAAGTCCATCTCCCCAAGTTCCAGAATATACTACATCTTCTGGTGATGCCCTAAGAACGTTAACTTCGTTGGCATAACCGCCAATTACTCTACCTGTACCTTCATTGGACATAGAAATATTAGTAGAAAAAATCCAAACAAACAAAACTGCAAAATAAAAATAAATATTAGTAAGAAATACACTATTATTTATTTTTTTGCCTTTGGTAGATATACCATTGTATATACTTTTTGACATAACAACCCCTAAAATTTTGAATATTATATTATTTTTATTATGAATTTTTAAAAATGTACACCATATATAGTTAATATAACAATTTTTCATTAAAAGTTACAAAGTTGTGGATATTTTACAATTTAAAAACTAAAAAAGCCCAATATTTAATTTATTGGGCTTAATTGTTTAAGTTTATTTTACTTATTTACAACCAATTTTGTTGTGATATTTTTGATTGAATGATCAGATAATTTTAATTGGATATTTACCAAATAACTGCCATTACTTAGATTATTTATTGCAATTGGTATATTATAATTTCCAC
>JBEICW010000551.1:0-2436 GCA_040383785.1 Ignavibacteria bacterium
AATAGTGAAAATAAAATATACGATTCTGAGAACGAAAATGAATCCAATGAAACTAATGAATTAATGGCAAGTTCAGAATATGTAACTCTAGATAATGTTAATTCTGAAGCAGAAGTAAATGATGAGAATTTAACCACAATTGGACTAAATGATTATAATTCAAACATATTAGACACAAAAGCTGAAGACCTTAATAACATAGAAGAAGTTCAACCAAATCAAAATACTATAGATACAACAAAAAATAAAATTGCAGAAGCATTAGATGTTTATAATATTTTAACAATTGATGATGATAAATGGATTCAAAGAATTTTTACCCAATACTTAAGCCAATGGGGTTTTAATAATATTAGTGCTCTAGACCCTTACACTGGTTTAGAAGAAGCAATAAAAAGTAAACCATTAATCATCTTTTTAGATATTTTATTGCCAGAAGTTCATGGTGATATGTTAATTAAATTTCTGAAAAAAATGAAATTTATTGACAAAACACCTATAGTCATTATTTCAGGTAACTTAAGCAAGGATTTGATTAAAAGCACTTATTTATCTGGTGCAGCTGGATTTATTATCAAACCATTTACACAAGAAACTCTTTTTAATAAAATTAAAGAAGTTATAGACCCAGCAATTTTTGATAGAATGGTAAAAGACGGAAAGATAAATACAGCACAAATTAAAAAGAAACCACATCTTGGCGTTTAATAAATTTAACATATAAAAACTATAATATTAAAAAGTTAATTTAAATTGTAGTTTTTTTTTTGTAATTTGTGTTGATTTATTGAACATATTTCTAAAAAATAAATATTGATTATAATACATCCAATTATTTGGAGAAAAAATGAATTTAAAGAACGCAGTTGATATAGATAAACTAAATCATTTAAGACAAAAAAAGATTTATGCTGAATTATTAGATAAAGATACTTCTGTCATTTTTGATGACCCTTTAGATAATGATATGGTGCTTAATATGGGACCTCAACACCCTGCCACGCATGGTGTATTGAGAGTATTATTAAGACTTGACGGTGAAAATATCATTAAATGTGTACCTGAATTAGGATATTTACATAGGGGTTATGAAAAATTAGCCGAAAATGTAAACTACCACGAATTTATACCCCACACAGATAGATTAGATTATTTGGCTCCAATGAGTAATAATGTTGCTATTGCTCATGCTATTGAGCAAGCAATGGGTATTACTGTGCCAGAAAGAGCTATTTGGATTAGAACTTTGGTTGCTGAATTAGCAAGAATTTCATCTCATTTAATGGCTATGGGTGCTACTTGTATGGATGTTGGAGCATTAACTTTGCTTCTTTGGACATTCACTGAAAGAGAAAAATTATACGATATATTTGAAAATATTTGTGGTGCAAGATTTACTACATCTTACTCAAGAATTGGTGGTGTTGCTAATGACATTAGTGATGAAACTTTTGAGCAAATAAAAGCTTGGACTGAACAATTTCCAAAACAATTGGAATATTTCGAAAAATTAGTTCACAGAAATCGTATTTTTGTAGATAGAATGGCGGGTATCGGTGTGATATCACCTGAAGATGCCGTTAGTTTAGGTTTGACTGGACCTGTATTACGTGGTAGTGGATTTACCAACGACTTACGCAAAGACCAACCATATTTTGTTTATGACCAACTAGATTTTAATGTTATTTCTTTTCCAGAGGGTGACTGTTGGGCCAGATATATGGTTAGAGTAAACGAAATGAAAGAAAGTTTAAAAATGGTAAATCAAATTATTGAAAAAATGCCCAAAGGACCTACTATGGCAAATAATCCTAAATTTGTGTTACCTAAAAAATCAGAAATTTATACTAAAATGGAAGAACTAATCCATGACTTTATGTTGATTAATTTCGGTGCAATGCCTGAAAAGGGTGAAACTTACACTGCAATTGAATCTCCAAAAGGTGAATTGGGTTATTATATTGTTTCAGATGGAACTGGTCATCCTTGGAAATTAAAAATTCGCTCTCCTTGTGCATCTAATTTACAAGCATTACCAATTATGGTTCAAGGTTCAATGCTTTCAGACGTAGTAGCTGTAATTGGCTCATTAGACCCAATTATGGGTGAAGCTGATAAGTAAAGAAAAATAAATTACATTTAAAATTAGTTTTTTATAAGAGTCAAGTAATTCAAAAATACTTGACTCTTTTTAGTTTTGTTAGGGTAGAAAGCATCAACCTTTTTTCAAAGAACTAGCGAACACTTTGTGTTCGATTAGAAGGATTGGAGGTGGCAATTATATGCTGCAATAATTTCACCACTTCTTGATTTAGGAATTTTTGCACTATTTGCACTCTTTTTGCCATTTTTCTCAAAAAAACTTCACGATATTTCACGATTTTTGGCTGTTTTTTTCTTTTCTTATAGTCCTGCCCACTGGGCGGGTGTGAGGTG
>JBEICW010000552.1:0-2432 GCA_040383785.1 Ignavibacteria bacterium
AACAATAGATTGAATAGTCAAATTAATAATTTAACTAAGGTACAAGATAATAGTAATAATTCATCTAATAGGTTTTTAAATAATAAAAACTATAATAGAATGTTAAAAAATATTAATAATACTAATGATAAATTAAATAAACAAATTAAAGAATATACTGATTTAATTAATATAAATTCGGAATTAATCAATACTTATAACGATACATTGAGTAAATACAATTCAATTAAGATGAATATTAATATTAAATCAAACTCAAATAGTGATGTTACATCTCTAAAGTTTATTGGTGAAGTTACAGGTATTGATTTTAAATATATTGTTAGCATCTTAATATTTGTATTGGTTCTGGTGTTTGATCCATTAGCAATATCATTAATAATGTCAGCTAATTATATTAATGATGAAAATAATATTATTTTTAATAACAATATTAAAAATTCATTACAATATAAAAATAATGGCAACGTTATTGATAATAATATTATTGATAATACTGAAATACTTACTGAAACTAATGCTTCAGTTGATGATAAAATTATTGATGAGATTAATTATACTGATACTATTGATGAGAACTATAATGAAAATTACAATGAGCAGCAAGAAACTAAAACTGAAACTGAAACTGAAATAACAACGAACCCTGATGGTATATATGATATTGAGATTAATAATGATAATGCAGATGATACTAATGTTTCAGATACTGAACTACACGGTAAATACTCTGATTATTCATATCTAAAATAAAATATATATTAAAAAACACAAATACAATTTATTATTAAAATTAATTATATGTCTAATAATACTAATAAAAAAGCAACACCAAAAATTACTGATACAAAAGTAAAAGGTAATATAAAATCATCTGCTATCAAAGTAACTAATACACAAGATAAAGAAGTTGCGAAAGTAACTGATGTAACTGATGTTGTTGTTACTAAACCGAAATCAAAATCCAAACCAAACCGTATATCTGGTGTTAAATCATATAAATATATTGAATGTGCGAATACTCAATTTAATACATCTAATTGGTGGTTTGGTAGAATTTGTGATAACCACGAAGTTAAAGTTGATAGTGATTGCTTTAGAGTTTTATGTGGAACCTGTATTGCGTTGATAACAAGTCCTGGTGACCCAGCATTGAAAAAACAATTGGATGCTGAGAGAAACATTAATTATCCTCGTGGTTGGAAGTTATATAAAGTATTTGTTGATGAAAATAAAAATGTTTATTATAAGGGAGTTGAGCAACCTGAATTAAAAGGTACATTAGAACCAACGGTAATTGAACCATCAACACAAAGTGAAAGTAAATATACTGATAATAAGTATTTTGATGTAGGTGATAATAATAATAATAATAATAATAATAAAAAACAAACTAAACATAAATCGGAAGTCAATAATAAAAATAGAAATAAATTAAATGATATTGATAATACATCAATTAAAATTAGAGAATTAAAAAAATTATTGAAGACCTGTAAATCACAAAAAGAAAAAGATAAATTAAATAAACAAATAATAAAACTTGAAAAAGAAGGATATAGACAAAATGCAAGTATTAAATAGCAACAATAGATTTAAGGTAGTTACCAATAAGATAAAAAAATCAAAAGTAAAACAAACTGATATTATTAAAAAAAATGCTAATGCGAATACAACAACAATCCGTTTAAATACAAAGAGTAAGATTGAGGATATTGATGTTGAGACTGGTGAAGTAATTGGTGCGAAATCAGGTAAATCTAATAATAAAAATTCAATTAAATCAGATGTCAAAGAAGTTGAACCAACACATGAAGATATTGAAATTACATTAGAAACATTACATCTCTATAAAGAGTCCGGATATGACCCAACATCAAGGTCAATATTCATCTGGGGTCCGATTGACGAAGAAGCAAGTCATCACTTCATTACATCCGTTGGCTCAATAATACGCATCAATCCAAGTAGTGAAAGCATTAAATTATATATTAATTCACCTGGTGGTGATATATATGATATGTTTGCAATAATTGATTATATGAATTACATACATAGCAAATTAAAAATTAAGATTGATGTTATTGCATCTGGTAAAGTTATGTCTGCCGCAGCATATATAACAGCACTTGCAACCGGTAGAAGATATATATTTCCTAATACAACATTGTTGTTACACGAGATACAATCATTTAGCTCATATGATAATACAACAAATAAAAAAGAAGATTTGCAACATACAATAGACTTAGAAGATAAGATGATTACAATGTTTGCTGCTAGAACAAAAAAGAAAAGTGTTTCTTATTGGAAGAAAGAAATTGAGCGTAAGGATAAGATATACTATGCTGGTGAGGCAAAAACATTAGGTATAGTTGATGAGATTTTAAATTAATTTATTTTAATTATTATTAATAATATATATGATGAAA
>JBEICW010000553.1:0-2432 GCA_040383785.1 Ignavibacteria bacterium
CTACAAATTTAGTGTCAAATCTATCTAATAAATTTAAATTATCTAAAAAATTCAAATCAATACTTTCAAATATTGACATATCTAAACTATACTTTTTATGTTTTTTTTGATTCAAATTATTGATTTGATTATTTAATTTATTATAAATCTATGATTTAAAATTAATTTGTGAAATTTCTAAAATGCTTACAAATACTAACGTTCAAACATTTAATTTTGTTACAAAAATACAAAAAAAATCCGAAACTACATATAAACAATATAGTATTTATGTGCTTTTTTGTACTTTGGTATAATTACTTGTTTATAAATTAATCTTAATTAATCAAAACTTAACATAATACAAACTTTGTCCTAACATATTAACTCTAATTTTGTAATTGATAAAAATTATATTTTGTAATTTATTAATTATTAATAGGGGTGCTTGTGAAAGCAATAAAAAATGTTTTATTAACCTTGATTATTGGGTTAATTTTGTTAAATATGAGTGTATTTGCTAATACACTAAAAACTGGCGATATTGCCTTTACTGCATTTAATGCTGATGGAAATGACGATTTTGCATTTGTTACTTTTGTAGATTTAGATGCAAATACTGTCATTATATTTTGTGATTCAGAATTAAATGGGCAAGGTCAATTTGGTGCAGATGAAAATGATTTCTCTTGGAATTCTGGTAGTAATGTAATACCTAAAGGTACGGTTATAAGATTTAATAATATCAGTGATATAAGTAGAAGTGTAAGTTTGGGGTCAATAGTAGGTACACCAGGCGGTATGTCAGCAAGTGGTGAAGCAATGTTTGCTTTTATTGGAACAACTCCAAGAACAGTAACTACTTTACTTGCTGCTATTGGAAGTGGTTCTAATACTTTTGGAGACTTAACTAATTCAGGTCTAACTTTAGGTTCTACTGCAATTAGTTTAGCAACTAATGTTGATATCGCTGAATATACAGGTACTAGAACTGGTTTAAATGTAAATTCTTACATTTCTTCACTAAATAATATGTCAAATTGGACTACGCAAGATAATGCAACAGATGACCAAAATGATGGAACTGCACCTGATGTTCCATTTAACACAACTATGTTTGTAATTTCAAATACAGATTTATTACCTCCAAATGTAGTTAGTGTAACATTAGTTTCACAAAATACTTTAAATGTATTATTTAGTGAGGCAGTAAATTTTTCACAAGCACAAACAATATCAAATTATTCATTAAGTCCTTCTATAACAATAAGTAATGCTGTTTACAATAGTTCTACTTTTACTACTACTTTAACAACAAATAATTTAAATTTAGGTACATTTTATACATTAACTGTTCAAAATATTAAAGATATTGCAGATAATACAATGAATTTAAGTACTAATTCAAATTTAGTATTCAACAATTCTACACCTAATTTAGTATTTTCTGAAATAATGTATAATGCACATTCCGGTGGCGATGATTATGAATTTCTTGAAATCTATAATGCTGGTTCAACAACTGCAACTCTTGGTGGTTTAAAAGTTAAAGACGAAGCAAATTTTAATGTTACATTACCAGAAATGACTTTAGCTGCTGGTTCTACTTTGTTATTAGCTTCTAATGCAACAGTAGCAGGTTCTTTCTATAATAAATCTTTTATTGATATTCCTGGAACAGGTAACTTTTTAGGTAATGGCGGCGAAACTTTACAAATATTAAATAGTTTAAATCAACAAATATTATCTGTATTTTACGATGATGCTTCTCCTTGGACAACAGCTCCAGATGGAACAGGTCCTTCTTTGGAATTAAAAAATCCAGCAACTGATAATAATAACGGTGAAAATTGGAAAGCTGCTACAAATAATTTAGGTAGTAATGGAACTGCAGTATTATTTGGTACTCCTGGTACATTTACTCCTGAAGTAACTGTAATTCCAAATATTGCTTTTTCTGCTGTAAACTATGTAACAAATGAAAATTCTAGTAGTGTAAATGTTATAGTAAACTTAAGTGCGTCTACTTCACAAACAGTTTTATGTAGTTTAAAAGTTATTACTAATTTTGGGACTGCAAATAATGGTAATGATTATACTTTTAATAATCAATTATTAACATTTGCTCCAAATGCAACTACTCAAACAATCAATATTCCGATTATTGATAATATGACTTT
The DNA here is from genome assembly GCA_040383785.1 of Ignavibacteria bacterium. GTDB lineage: Bacteria > Bacteroidota > Ignavibacteria > Kapaibacteriales > UBA2268 > JBDNHS01. Next base: position 2,160 of record JBEICW010000553.1, read on the forward strand.
TAACCCAAGTAAATTATTTATGTTAGAATTATCTAATAATACTAACTCTAATTTAGGTACTAACTTTAGAACTACTGTTTATATTAAAGAAAATGAAAAAGGTGCACCAGTTGGTAATAATACTTTAGGAATGACTCATGTTAAAAGTTTCAAACCTTCTGCAACTGGAACTGCTGAAATTGTTGTTCACGACCCATCTACTCAAAGATTATATGTAATGAATTCAACTCAATCACGAGTAGAAATATATGACTTTAACAATCCAAGTGACCC
>JBEICW010000554.1:0-2427 GCA_040383785.1 Ignavibacteria bacterium
AAACTAAATCTTGGTTTATATTCTTCTTTAATTTTATAATTAAAGTCAAATTTTGCACTTAAATCTACAGTTTCTACATTAGTTATGTGTTCCATATCGCAATTGTACTTTCCAAGCCATTTAAGCTCACTTGGTCTAACACCATTTACAAATCCACTTAAAATATGTGAGTAATAACTAATTTCTTCATTTGTAAAATTATTTTTAATTATTTCAAGATAAAATCCATTTTCAGCAGAATTAGATGTGTATATTAAATTTTTAAAGTTTTCATTCACATTTGTTCCAATCAAACAAACGACTAAATTAATATTATTATCATTTAATATTTTTTGATAATTTACAAGAGTTTCATTATCATCTTTTATATTTTTATCGGTAATCAATAAAACAGTTCTTTTCTTATTAGTAAATTGATTTTGATTAAAATTTTTATGATTGAATATATTAATTATTGAAATTGGATTGGAATTAAACAAAGAATCAATCGAAGCGTATCTATAATAAGTACTTAAATTTAACAAACTATTAATTTGGATTTTATCTTGAGAATTTATTATCAAAGGATATGTTTTATAGTCATAAGTAAGTAATGTTATAGAAGATTTTTCAAAATTAGTGTTTTCAATTAGATTTTGAGTTATTTTATGGGATAATTCAAACTTACTTTCTAATTGGTTTATTTCCAAATTTCTACTTGAATCTATGGACAAATCAAATGCAATTACAATTTCATTAAAATCGTAAGTTAATTGCCCACCTTCGGTATTAGTTAGAATCTCAAGGTCTAAATTATTATCTTTTATTTTAAAATCTTGAGGTGATTTTATTTCTTTATAATTATTGGTTTGGTCCAAATAAATATATTTTGAAGATAATAATGGGTATTTGCTAATATCCATATCGAAAAAATATAAGCTTTGTGCATTTACATTAATTCTTGCTAGAAATATAAACATTATCAAAATTAAAATACTTTGAATATTAAATTTCAATTTAAAACTATTCTTAGCTCTATTCATTTTATTAACTTATTATTTTGTTATTGGCATAATATTAAATATTAATTCAAAAATTATGCCATTGTAATTACAAAATTAAAGATAATAAGTTACATATTCAATATTAAATATTTATTAATTAATATTAGCCAAGTAAAATATTATCTATAAATTACAGATTAAGTAAGTGAATCATCATTTTGTAATGAAATTATCGTTATTTCCGGCTCAACTCCCAATCTAATTGGCGGACCAGTTGTTCCAATTCCCCTATTAACATACAAATTTTGATTGCCAATTTGATATGCTCCAGCATAAAATTCATAAACCAAACTCACTGGCATTAGGTTAAATCTTTCTGTTTCAAATCCAATTTGTCCACCGTGAGTATGCCCTGATAATGTAATATCATAAGGGATTTTATCAATTATAAATCTTCTCCAATTATTTGGGTCATGACACATTAATATTGAGGTAACAGAAAAATCAGTTTCATTAGCAACTTTACCAAAATCCCCAAATTGTTGTCTCATTCCCCAATTATCCACACCCGAAATATTGATAAATTCATTACCTATATAAATTTTTTTATTAGTGTTATTTAATAACTCAACTTCACTTTCTTTAATCATATTCAAAAGTGTAAAATGCTCATCGGCAGTCATATAGTGGTCGTGATTACCCAAACAACCCAATGTACCCAATTTTCCTTTCATTTGGCTAATTAAATGAGTGTAAGGGGTCATTTCCAAAGGATTAGAATTCACAAAATCGCCCGTAATTAATACCAAATCGGGCTTATGAAATTTTATCGCAAAAATAATATCATACAAAATACTTTCACTTGTAAGCGAACCCAAATGTAAGTCTGTAATTTGAATGATTTTAAAATTATTAAAACTACCCGGCAGGTTTGCTAACTTATAATTTATATAAATTGGATTTAGCTTCTTATTTACATACAAAGTTCCATATCCAACCATAAAAAAAGGTACAGAAGCAAATGACCAACCTACATTTTGTATTACCTCTCTTCGTGATAATCCTTTATTACTTAAATTATCACCATCTATTATATGAGGAATTATTTCCTTTTTATTTCTTACCTTAGATATAACTATGTTAAATAATTTAATTATATCTTTCAAAATTAAAATTGGGAATATAAAAATCTTTGGAATGAACCAAATTGTAGTTATAATTAACAATTTGTTTGATGTTTGAATTGATAAATTATGATAAATCATTCTATCAATACTATTAAACAATGACAAACAACTTAAAACAATTGAAATGATAAGCGGTATGTCCCAATATTTTTTGGATAAGTTTTTTAACTTGGCAGTTTTCTTCCAATTAATAATTACATACAAATCAATCAAAAATATAATTATGGTAATAACTGAAAAAAATAAAATAAATCTTG
>JBEICW010000555.1:0-2412 GCA_040383785.1 Ignavibacteria bacterium
AAATTTATATTTGAATAAATTCAAAACAATCATTACCAGTTTCAATTAAACTATGAGTTATAGTGAAATTTTTGTCTCTGTTTGGTGCAGTAGCATCAGCATAAGTTGGTAAAAATGCTTTAAATTTAATAACTAATAATTCACCATCTTGACCATCAAATATAACATTTGCATTATTACCTTCAATTGTTAAAGTTATTCTTGTAGTTAATGTTTTTGCATCCATTACTTGAGATTTTACATTACTAAATTTCCAATTTGCAGCATAAGTAGTACCCATTTTAATACCATTTGTTAAATCTGGTTTGATGATATCACCTGGGTAATCAATTTGAACATCAAATTTATTTAATCCTGCATTTGTGGTGTTATTGCCTTGTCCAACAATACTTATTGAATAATTAAATTCGTCAGCTATTTTGATACCAGTTTTAGAAATATCACTTTTTGAATTTCTGTTATATTCATAAGCACCAACATCGAAAGTAGTTGTAAATACTTTGTTACCAACAATAATATCAGTAGTTGCAGTTAATGTAATTTGTGTCATAGCAATTGCAGTAGTAGGTTTGAAGTCCATAGTAACAATTTTAGATCCACCAGCAGCAACCGTAAAGTTTGCATCAGCAGGATTTGTAAATGTTACAAAACCCGTTGGGTCAGTTAAAGACAGTACAACATTTAAATCAGTACTTCCAGTGTTTGTAAATGTTGATACTAAAACTTCAGTATTTCCTTTACAAATTTGTGCACCATTTGCTGTAATATCAGCACCTTGTGTTTGACCTTCACCGGTTAATGATGTAATATTATTAGAAGTAAAATCTGTTGTTCCATTTAATTTACCTGTAACTGTAGCATCACTAACAAAAGTCAAAGTACCTTGGAAATTTCCTTTTGCAGGAGCTAAAAATTCAACTGGTAATTTTACTGCTTCGTTTGGAGCAATTTTAATTGGGAATTTAATGTTAATATTTTCACCATCATATCTAAAACCTTTAGCACTCCAAACGTTTTTATCATTTGACACATCAACTAATGTAATATCAGATATTGTTAAAACATCACCATTAGTATTAGCAGGGTTAGATATTGTAATTAAATCTTGTTTTGTATTAGCTGCATCGCCAGCAATCATAGAACCAAAAGGAATTAATTGAGTTACTTGGATAAATGGCTCTGTACCTTTACCAGTTAATTTAGCTACTACATCTGCAATATTATCACTATTGTTGAATGTTAATTCAATATCATGCTCACCAGCAACTGTAGGTTTAAATAAAACTTCTTCAGTTAATTTTGAACCTTGAATAATAGGTTTATTAGCAAATTTAGCATTTATACTCGCTTGAGTTAAAGGTGTACCATCTGTGAAAACAAAAGATGTTGAAGTACCTTTATTTTCTTTTAATACTACATTTGTAATACTAACATTTGCAGATCCACCGTTAACTAAAGTCAAGATTTTATTACCATCTACATCAATTGGAGCAGGTGTTGCGGCAATTGGGAAACCAGGTCTATCAATTCTTTGTGTTGGCCAATCGTAACTATTAACTGATAATGAAGCTTGTATACCTTCACCTTTTAATTCACATACAGGATCTGGAACATCAGAATTAGCTGTAAATACAATTTTGTCAGTATAAGTTATAGTTGCAGTTGGTTTAAAATATGCTTTGAATTCTCTTGCTTGCGTTGGCGGTATAGTCAACGGAGAAGTAGGAGATATATTTGCAAACAACGGATCAGTTTTTAAGTTAGTTGTAAACTCTGGTGAAGTTAATTCTGTATAACCAGTTATAATCAAAGTTGCATCTCCATCATTTCTGATTGAAATAGTTTTTTCAACTGGTTGAGTAATATTCAAATTAACTTTTCCATAATCATGATCACCTACTGTAATTGTTGGTGCACCAGTAGAAGCTTCTAACAATACAAAGAAGAATTTACCACACTCATGACCAATTCCTAAAGAATCAGTAAAATATTTTTTATCAGCAGGTAATTTATCATCTGCAGTAAACTTAACCTCTACCTCTCTTGTGCCTAATGGCTCAACAGGTTTTGTTATATCCCAAGATAGAGGAGTTACAATACTGAAACCTTGATTATTAGATTTCAAACTTAGATCTTGAAATATTACAGGTTTAGTTTCTGATAAATTTTTGATTGTAAATTTGAATGTTGAGTCTTGTCCTAATTGGAATTGACCGTAATTATGATCAGCTGTAATTTCATATTTGGTAGCAGAATATTCTATAGTGATAATTGTGTCATTACCAGCTCTATCGATGAAAATCAGATCAGCTCTTGCATCTTCTAATGGATTAATTATATCTAATTTCCAAGAAGTAGTGATTGTAGTTCCACCTTCAATAGGATTAAATTCAAATCTATAGTTATAACTTG
>JBEICW010000556.1:0-2391 GCA_040383785.1 Ignavibacteria bacterium
CCAAGATATTTTTAATTTTAACATAATCTTTTTCAGTAGTCAAAAATCTATCATTTGGATTAGAATTATGCAGAATTTTTAAAATGTCATTTTCTGTAAAATTATAATGGTCTTTGTATATGTATTTTGAATTTATTTTAAGTTTTAAACTTCTCAAACTACTAATTAAAACATCAGGATTTGCAATTGCTGTGATTATATTCAAACTTTTGTTAGAAATGTCATTAAAATCAAACTTTATTAAGTTATAATTACATACTTCACCCATTAGGTAATTTAAATCAAAATTTGGAATATTTAAATTCTTTATTGATTTTAAATTATTTTGATGTTTTTCAAGTAGATTATTTTCATGTAAACTATGTTTAACATTATTAATGTTAGTACGCATTACCAAAGCATCTGCCCTATTCAATGCAGAATATGGCTCTCTAAGCCTTCCAATAGGCAATAAAAATCGGCTAATTAGAGTATTGTCATCAATTATAACAATATTTTTATCTCTTTGTATTTTTCTATGTTGAAATCCATCATCAATTATAATAAAATCATAAAGTTCTAACTTATCTGCTTTTAGGCACATTTCATATTTTTTATTTCCAATAAAAATATCTGCATTTGTTGTTAGATATAATTCTAACATTTCATCGCCAAGTTCAACAGCTTTTAATGTTTTATTCTTTTCTTTGTCAATTTGAAATAATATAATATTTTCAATGCTTTTTCTACCGTAACCTCTTCCCACAATTGCAATTTTATAACCTAAAGCACTTAATTCATTAGCAATGAATTTGGTTAGTGGGGTTTTCCCTGCCCCGCCAACTATGATATTACCTACACTAATTACTTTTGTCTTAGTACTGAAAGATTTTAATACACCAATATCAAACAAAATATTTCTAATTTGTGTTACTAAAAAGTAAATTATTGATAATGCATATTTAATTATTTTTATCATTTATATTTTATTGATTTTTTTTAAAAGCAACTCAACTTCTTCTAACTTAGAATTTATGAAATCTCTATCATCATTTGGGATAATTTCAATTTTTTCTAAGTCAATTATAATTTTTGAAAATGGCAATGGAAACTCAAACTTATCCCAACTTTTATGAAAGGTAAATTTTTCTTTTATCTCCACACCAACTAAAATGGTATTACTTTTTTCTCTTGCTGAAATTATCAAACACCCAGGTTTTACTTTGTAAATTGGTCCTCTTGGTCCATCGGGTGTCATCAAAATATGATTAGATTTTACTTTATTCTGCAAGTCTTCCAATGCTTCTTTTCCACCTTTGGAAGATGAACCTCTGATTACTTCTATCCCCCACTGTACTAAAATATTAGTGAGAATTGTACCATCTTTGCTCTGACTGACCAATGCAGCAGAATTGAACTTTGATAAATAATGCCAAGCAGGTAGCATTCTATTATGCCAAAAAATAAAAATAAATTTACTTTTACTCACTCTTAATTCATTTTCATCTAATTTTCTATAATTAACATCATATCGCCAAGTCATAGAAATAACCTTCACAATTCTAACAAATACAAATGTTAAAATTTTGAGAGTTATTTTCTTTAAATTTTCTACGATATTGTTAAACTTAGACATTAATGATTGCCATTCGTAATTCAATTTGATTGCTTATTAATTTTAATTGCAAAATCTCTAATAATCACATTTGCTAAATTTTTTGATGCACTTTGATTTCCCAATGCTTCTTTTATTTTTGCTAAATAATCTTGAAATTTTGTAAATTCATTTTCATTATTACAAAAATATTTAATTTCATCAATTATGTCATTTGAATTTAGATTTTGGATATATTCTGTTATGATATTATCTTTTTTTATAGTTTTAATTTTATTATCACTAATTGTATTATCACCAAAGTCAGTTTTGAAATTTAGATTTGATTGCTCAAAAATAATATTCACAAGAGATACACTTTCCATATTAAGTAAGTTTTTACCAATAATATAATTAATATTAGAAGCTTTATAATACATAATAAATGGCAAACCCAATAATGCAGCTTCAAGATTTGAAGTACCAGTTTTGATTAAACCAAATTTTGCTTTTTGCATCAATTCACGCGAATTATAATAAAAAACAATCTTATCTTCATTTATGTCAATATTATTATCTTTAAAATAATTGTAATATATATTTACATCAATATTATTTGAGATAGAAATTCCAATCTTATAATCACTTAATTCATTTTTAATTTTTAGAATAATATCGCCCAATACACTCAAGTTTCTGATAATTTCTTGCTTTCTACTCCCTGGGAAAATCGCAATAATATTTTCTCTTTGACTAAAATCTAAAATCGGCTCTGAAAACTTATTATCATCTAAAAGTGGATGACCAACATAACTAAC
>JBEICW010000557.1:0-2389 GCA_040383785.1 Ignavibacteria bacterium
GAGCGAAAACGCTACAAAAACGAATTCTTTTGAATTCAAAGCCGAAATGAAACAATTACTTAATCTTATAATCCACTCTCTTTATACTAATCCAGATGTATTTTTGCGTGAGTTGGTTTCCAATTCATCTGACGCATTAAACAAAGTAAAGTTTATGCAACTTACTGGCGAAAGTATTGTAAATCCAGAATTAGAATTAAAAATCGACATTTCTATTGACAAAGAAAATAAAATTTTGACAATCCAAGATACTGGTATTGGTATGTCTCAAGATGATTTGATTAATCACCTGGGTACAATTGCAAAATCTGGAACTCTTGAGTTTTTCAAAAATATGCAAGAGAATAAAAATCAATTAGATGGCAATTTAATTGGTCAATTTGGCGTTGGATTTTATTCTGTTTATATGATTACTGACGAAGTGGTGGTAGAAACTCAAAAAGCAGTGGTTGGCGAAAAAGCTTACAAATGGACTTCAAGAGCAGAAGAGAATTTCGAAATTGAGGAAATTGAAAATGCACCACGTGGAACTAAAATTACATTTGTAGTTAAAGACGAATATTCAGAATTTTTGGAAGATTGGAAAATTAAAGAAATTCTAAAAAGATATTCAAACTTTGTGGATTTCCCAATTTATCTAAATGGTGAAAGAGCAAATACTGTTACAGCAATCTGGCAAAGAAAAAAAGATGAAGTTAGTCAAGAAGAGTTAACAGAATTTTATAAATTTATTTCTTCTGACTATAACGAACCATTAGATTCATTGCATCTTAATATCGAAGGAAACGTAAATTTCAAATCATTGTTATTCTTCCCAAAAGAAGCACCAGTAAACTTTTTCTCTAATGAAACTAAAAAAACCCTTCAACTTTATGTAAATAAGGTCTTTATACAAGATGATGCAGAAGACTTATTGCCTGATTACCTAAAATTTATGAAAGGTGTAGTTGATACAACTGATTTGCCATTAAATGTATCTCGTGAAGTAACTCAAAAAAGCCCAATAATGGCTAAAATCAAAGATGTAATCACAAATAAAATTCTTGGCACATTTGAGAATTGGGCAAATGAAGATAAGGAAAAATACGATAATTTCTTTGGTAAATTTGCTTCAATCCTGAAAGCTGGTTTAAATTCAGACTACAAATACAAAGATAGATTAGTTAAATTAATGAGATATGAAAGCTCGGCATTGGCTGCAAAAGAGCTAACTTCACTTACAGATTACGTTTCGCGTATGAAAGAAGGACAAGAAGAAATTTACTACTTCTCTGGTCAATCTCGCGAATCAGTAGAAAAAAATCCGAACTTAGAATATTTCCGTAAAAATGACATTGAAGTAATTATTCTAACCGACCCAATGGATGTTTTCACAATCCCATCAATATTTGATTTTGAAGGCAAAAAATTAAAATCAATCGACAAAGATGATGTAAATTTGGATAATATCAAATCTGAAAACACAGAAGAAGACACAAGTGAAATTGACGAAATAGCAAACAGTGAATTTATCCAAGCAATCAAAGATGTTTTGGGTGATAAAATTGAAGATGTAAAAATCTCAAAAAGACTTGTTGATTCGCCAGTTACATTAGTTGTAGGCAAGGAAGGGATGGACGCTCAAATGGAAAAAATGATGCAAATGATGGACAAAGATTATAGAGTTTCTAAACGAATTTTAGAAATTAATCCAAAACACAAAATTATCACTAATCTAAAAAATATATACAAAAACGATGGAGCAAATACTCAATTTTCAAATATAGTTGTACAATTATTTGAAAGTGGATTATTACTCGAAGGTTATTTAAAATCTCCAGTAGATTTTGTAAATAGAATGTATAGCATATTAGAGCAAAATTAATTTTCCAGTATTCATTTAGTTTTAAAATATTTAAATCCCCTTTTACAATTTAGTAATTGGGGATTTTTTCATTCTTTAATATTAAAAAAAGGCGAAAAGTATTGCTACTTTCCGCCTTTTTTAATTTTAAGTAAAATTAATTAAACAAGTTAATAATATTTTGAATATTATTTTTGAATAATTAATTTTTCAACAGATGTGAAAGGTCCTGAAACCATTTCATACATATATACACCGTTCGCTAATTTTTCTACTGGAATTTTGACAGTATGTGAACCTGCAGGCATATTTTCGTTATTTACTAACTCACTTACAACTGCACCTTCTACACTAAATATTTTAATTGTAGTAGGACATTCAAAACCAACAGAGAATTTAATGTCAGCACCACCGTTTCCAACTGGATTAGGATTAATTGCAGATAAACCGAATGTGTTACCAGATATTACCACATTTCTTAAACCTTGACCGCAAACGTCACCTAAATTAGAAACAGCAGGATCATGTTGAATAAATTCAAAACAA
>JBEICW010000558.1:0-2386 GCA_040383785.1 Ignavibacteria bacterium
AGATACACAAGAAAATTATAATACCCATAACTCCCTTATCTTCCCCAACCCATCATCTGATAAGATTTCTATAGATTTGGGTGGTGTGGCAAAAGCAGATTTGGTTGTTTATGATATTTTGGGTAATGAGATAATGTCTATCCCAAAATACACCAACAAAAGCGAAATAGATATAAGTAATCTATCCATAGGCACATATACAATCCAATTGCAAACAAGCACAGGAAGTATGAGCCAAAGACTTTTGGTGAATAGGTAGGAAGAGAATGGTTAATGGTTAATGGTTAATTGTAGAGACGTTGCATGCAACGTCTTTTTTTTGTTTTTACATAATAAATATGTAGTATGTGCGTCAATCTCAATTGTCCTGAACCATGATTTATAGGATTTTGGGATTGCCTTGATTTAGGAAAGTTCATTGAAATAAAAAAAACTGCCAAAAACCGTGAAATATCGTGAAGTTTTTTGCGGAAATTGGGATAAAGAGTGCAAATAGTGCAAATAGTGCAATTCAATTTTCTTATATCAATTATCTAATTTTAATTGTCTATAATGCCGCCACCAAGACAAATTTCGCCATCATAAAAAATAGCAAATTGTCCACGTGCAATCCCTTGGTCAAATTCATTCATTTTAATATCTATTTTGCCATCTGGCAAATGATAAATTATGCAATCTGACATTTTAGGACCATGACGTAATTTGAGTTTAAGATTACTACCATTTTCTGGAATTGAATAAATCCAATTCACATCAGCAATAATTAGTTCATTACGATGTTTTTCGAGTATAGTATTTGCATTAGATACATAAATTATGTTATTTTCAATGTCTTTTTGGACTACATACCAAGGTCCTCCACTAAGCCCCAAACCCTGACGTTGTCCTATTGTATGAAACCAATATCCTTTGTGTTCGCCTAATACTTTTTGCGAGTCAATGTCTATGATTTTGCCAATGTTTTCACCTAAATGAAACTTTACAAAATCTGAAAACTTGATTTTACCCAAAAAACAAATTCCTTGACTATCTGGGCGATTTTTGTTAGGCAGGTCAAACTTTTCGGCTAATGCTCTAACTTCTTTTTTGTTGTAATTTCCAAGTGGGAACCAAATCTTAGAAAGCTGCTCTTGATTTAGATAAGTCAAAAAATAAGTTTGGTCTTTGACTGCATCAGGAGCCGTTTTTAATAGATATATTTTTTCACCATTTATATCTTTTTCTTCAACTTTTGCATAGTGACCTGTAGCTACTTTATCGTAAAGATGTGTAGTATATTTTAGAAAAGCACCGAATTTTACTTGTTTGTTGCAAAAAATATCTGGGCTTGGTGTTCTCCCTGCTTTTAGTTCTCTAATTGTATATTCTACAACTGTATCGAGGTATTCTTTTTGAAGATTTAGTATTTCTAATGGTACGTTAAATTTTTCACAAACAGCACGGGCATATGACATATCATCTTCCCAAGGGCATTCCCCAAGAAAACTCAATTCGTCTTCGAGCCAAATTTTGAGATAATATGCAGTAATATCATAACCTTGCTCTTTTAGTAATGCTAAAGCTACCGAACTATCTACACCACCAGAAAGTAGAACTGAAATTTTCATTTTATTTTTTTGAATTTTTTTTGAATTTATAAGAAATTAGAATATTAGATATTAGAATAGGGGAGACGAATTTTAGGTAAAAAAATTTAGAATATAATTTAGAATATAATTTAGAATATAATTTAGAAAAAAATGGATTTACTAAACTAAAAACAATTTTCAAAGTGTAATATTAGAAATTCTATTGAGCAGATTTTTTTGAGATTCAAATCTTTTTTCTTCCAAAGTCAATTTATGTTGGAGAGTTTTGGATTTATTTTCAATCCATTTTTGGTCGTTTAGGTTATTATAAAAGCAATAAGGCTCTTGTCTTATAAATTCTTCATTTTCTTCATTCAACCAATTTTCTAAAAAGTGTAATCTAAAAGTAGTATTTCGAGAGTTTAAAGTTTTTCTATTTTTTATTTGATTAATAACAAAATCTAATGCCGTAAGTCGTTTAATATCTGATTCATTTTCCAGAAATTTTACAATTACAAACAAATCATGAGCATTTAGATTTAAATTAGTTCCATTTGTCATCTTTAATTTTGTGAAATCAAATTTATTTAAATCAGGGTGGATATTTTTTACTAAATTTTTAAATGTTAGTCCAATTTCTTTTTGAAATTTAGATTTATTTTCTTCTTCAGATGTTGTAAATTGTGAAATATTATTATTTTTCAAATTTTCAAATTTTAACAGTATATTATTTAATAATATACTAATGTTTGAAGGATTATTATTTATAATTTGCGAATATAAATGAGATTTCTTTGAAAGTTGTTTATTTTTACTAC
>JBEICW010000559.1:0-2364 GCA_040383785.1 Ignavibacteria bacterium
AATGTATTCAATCCAGAAATGGCGAAATTAGCTAGAGAACACAATAACGCAAATATAATGACATTTGGCTCAAGATTTATAGACCAAGACACAGCTATGGAAATGGTAATGAACTTCCTATTAGAGCCATTCGCAGGCGGCAGACACGCCACAAGAGTAGATAAGATACATTCCTTGACAGGGCTGTGAGATTGCTTTTCATCATTCCCCTTCAGTTCGCTGACGGAGTAGTTTCTTTGCTGTTAATTAGCACTAAATAAAACCAAGGATAAAATTGTAATAAATTTAAAAAAACGCACCAAAATAATAATTATGTATTAATATATTTTGGTGCGTTAGAGTTTTTGATTTGTTTTTATGACAAATTCTAATTATCAATAATTGTCTATTTGAGCTCTTTGTAATTTGTCGCTGTAATCTATATAAACCGTTTTCCATTCTGTGAATATCTCAAATGCAGTCCAGCCACCTTCTCTATGGCCGTTGCCTGTGCCTTTTACTCCACCAAATGGCATGTGAGCTTCTGCTCCGATTGTTGGTGCATTTATATAAGTAATCCCTGCTTCCAAGTCTCTAACAGCTCTCATTGCTGCATTTACATCTTTGGTAAAGATTGATGAAGATAATCCATAATCGCATTGATTAGCAACTGCAATTGCCTCTTCAAATGAATGTACTTTGGTAACAGATAACACTGGTCCAAATATTTCTTCTTTGAAAATTCTCATTTCAGAAGTTACATCAATAAATACAGTTGGCTCTATAAAGTTGCCATTTTCATGTTTTTCTGTAACTAAAGCGTGTCCGCCGTAAGCTAATTTAGCACCGTCTTTTTTGCCGATTTCGATATATTCCAAAATTCTATTATATGCATCGCGGTTGATTACTGGTCCCATTTGAGTATCATCAACCAAGCCACTTCCAATTACGATATTACCCATTCTATAAACCAAATCTTCGATGAATTTATCATAAATATCAGCGTGCAAAATCAAACGAGAAGTCGCTGTGCATCTTTGACCGGTAGTACCAAATGCACCCCAAAGAACACCCTCTAATGCTAATTCTAAATTCGCATCTGGCATTACGATTTGTGGATTTTTGCCACCCATTTCCAACGAAACTCTTTTGTTTAATTTACCACAAACAGATGCAATATGATTACCCACAGCAGTAGAGCCAGTAAATCCAATTAGTCTAATATCCGGGTGATTAACCATTGCCTCGCCACACTCTTTATCGCCATGAACAAGGTTAAAAACTCCATCAGGAACGCCAGCTTGACGCAAAACTTCCGCAAATACATTGCCCGATTGAGGAGCATCTTCTGATGGTTTGAATACCACTGTATTACCAGCTGCAAGAGCAGGGATAATCTTCCAAGAAGGCACAGCGATTGGGAAATTCCAAGCAGTGATAATTCCACAAACACCAATCGGTACTCTAAAACTTAAATTCATTTTGTCTGCCATTTCACTTGGAGCAGTATTTCCGAATAGTCTGCGTGTTTCGGTAGCAGCATAGTAGCAGGTGTCGATTGCTTCTTGAACATCGCCCTCAGTTTCAAAAGTTGGCTTGCCCATTTCGCGAGTCATTATTTTTGCGATTTCTTTTTTATTTTCAGCAAAAATATCGCCGGCTCTGCGAAGAATATCGCCACGTTTCGGTGCAGGAATATTTTTCCAAGTTTTGAAGGCATTTTTTGCAGCAGTTGCCGCCTCGTTCACATCTTCTGCAGTAGATAGCGGAAATAAACCAATAATATCTCTATTATCTGCGGGGTTGTAGTTAGCGAAAGTGCGTTTAGTATTACTTTCAGTTAATTGACCGTTGATATAATTCAAAAAATAAGCCATTTGTCCAGTGCTTTCCATAATTTATTGCCTCAAAATATTAAAATTAAAATAGTATATTTATTTTTTCAAATTGTAATTTAAAATGAACGATTTTGAAGTCAAATTATGGTAAAAGAAGAAAATTACTTACTAATTAGTTGATTTTCACTGTAAGGGTTGTTGGCATCGACCTTTCTTCAAAGAAATTTTTATCCGAGATACTTTTCGTTTTGATAGTTCAGCGAGACAAGGCAGTGCCTTGTCTTTACAATAAACATTTTGCACTTTTTGCACTCATTTTGCCGTTTTTTCACCGAAAACTTCACGATATTTCACGATTTTTGCATGTTTCTTTTATCTCAATGAACTTTCTTACATTAACCATTAACCTCCAATAATAAACCTCTATAATATGACGCAATAATTACATAATTATTGCGTTCTGTTGTGATTTGCTTTTCCCCTTACTCCCAGCCCATAGATTTTGGATTGTAGAGGAAGGGAAATATTTTATTTGTAATTAATGGCC
>JBEICW010000560.1:0-2348 GCA_040383785.1 Ignavibacteria bacterium
AAAATTTATAAACTATAAAAAATATTCTAATTTAATTTTTTTATGTCTGAACTATTATCATCTAAAAGTCCCATTTGAGATTTTAGTTTTAATAACTCACTGTCTACTGAACTATTAGTAGATAATTTTTTAAATTCATCATCTAAACTTTTGTTACTATCTGCTAAAGAGTCAAATGCTTCAGCTTCAGATTCTAATAATTCAATTTTAGATTCAAATTTGTCAAATTTACTAAATGCATCACTTCCCAAACCGCCCATATTTTGAGAGATTTGTTTTTGTGCTTTAGCTGCTTGTGAACGTGCTATTAGAGTGCTTTGTCTCGACCTTGCTTCGTCTAATTTTGCTTTTAGAGTATCTAATTGACTACGTAATTTGGTAGAAGTAGCAGCAGCTTGCACATGAATTGGTGCCAAGTCTGAAATATTTTTTTCAGCAATTGCTTTTTTCTCCAAAGCTGCTTTAGCCAAGTCTTCTCTATTTGCGTTCAGAGCTTGAATTGCTTTTTGTTGCCAATCTGCAGAATCTTTTTTCGCTTTTTCTAATTTACGTTCAAGATTTTTTTCATTTGCAATTGCCTGTGCTACAGCCAATGTAGTTTTATTAACGGATTCCTCCATTTCTATTACCATTTGCTTAAGCATTTTTTCTGGGTCTTCAGCTTTATCTAAAGCATCATTAACATTTGCTTTGAAAACATCAGAGATTCTTTTGAATATACTCATAAATATTTTTTGTCAAATTTATTTGTTGAAATTAAAAATTATAGATTTTAAGATTAATAATTATGTAAATCAAATAAATAATATTACAAATTTAGAAATAATTTTTATTAAAATATAAAAAAATGTAAAAAAAATGTAAAATTACCTGTAATTTTAAATAAATACTTAAAAACTATTAATTTGTTTCAAAATCAGATAAAAATTATACAAAGTTTATACTAAATTTGATAACGAAAATATCAAATACAATTATTATTATTATAGTTTATAATTTTATTTTACTATTATTCTATTTAGTCTTGAAGATAACCCTGTAAATATTTCATAAGGTATTGTATTCATTAAATCCGCAATTTCATATACAGAAATATTGTTACTAGAAGTATTACCTTCTTTATCAATATAATCTTGACTTCCAATTAACACCACTTCATCGCCAATTGAAACTTTTTTTGAATTATGTTCTAAATTTACTATAATTTGGTCCATACAAACAGAGCCGATTACTCTAAACCTTTTCCCTTTGATTAATACTTCTGCTTTATTACCTAAACCAAAACAATAGCCATCAGCATAACCTATCGGCACAATAGCAATAAAATGGTCATTATCGGCAATATACCTAAAACTATAACCTGCAGTTTCCCCTTTTTTCAAAAATTTAATATCAATTACATTTGATTTTAATGAAAGTGTAGGAATTAGTTTAACTTCTTCTGCTTTTGAATTGTCGGATAAAACTCCGTGTAATGAAATTCCTGGTCTTACAGCAAATTTTATATGATTATCTAATAAATTAGCTGAATTTAGGTTGAGTTTTATCTGCTCATTATTCATTAATCTATTAAAAATACCCAAACTATTGGATAAATGAATAGTTATATTACCATTATTGATTAATCGTTTAAAGTCTTTATTTTTATCAACTAAATAATCAATAAAATCAATCAGTTTATCTCTTTGAGAATAAGTAAAGTCAACTTTAGATTCTGATGCCGCAAAGTGGCTCATAATTCCTGAAAATTGGAGATATTTTGAATCTAAAAGTCTATTTGCAGCATTTTCCCAATACTGAAATTGAAAACCATCTCTATGCATTCCTGTATCTAAAAATAAATGTACTTTGATTTTTTTAGATAATTTTTCTAATTCAGATTCTAGTAAATCCAATTCTTTGAAATTTTGGATTGTAATTTCTAAATTATATTCAAGTGCTAATTTTAGTTTATTAGCAAAAATTGGAACCAATACTAAAATATCATCTTTGAAGCCATAATTGCGTAATTCTATAGCTTCATTAATATATGCTACAGCAATTTTGTTTACACCAATTTCTAATAATAAATCTGAAATTAGATTTGCACCGTGACCGTAAGCATTTGCTTTTATCACTGGAATAATTTGGCAATTATGGTCGTCAATTGTATTTTTATCTTCTTGGTTATTGATATCATAATTAATATCATTACTTTTAGCATAATTTTTAATTAAATTCAAATTATGGTTAAATGCACTTCTACTAATTTCAATTCTGCTTTCTAATAAATTTTCTGTTTTAATTTCTGGTAAAAATTTTGGTAACATTTTAAATTATTTAAGGTAATTTGATTTTTAGCCGATAAC
>JBEICW010000561.1:0-2340 GCA_040383785.1 Ignavibacteria bacterium
AAATTAATAAATAATGACAATTTGGAATTTACTATGTAGAATTGATAAAACTAATATCTTTATTCTATTTAGTAAATATAAATCTTAAGATATAGGGTTAATAAATTTAACGCTTAACTTAAAAAAAAAATAATTTTTCCAAAAGGAATAAAACAATGTCTAAAAATATTACTCAAAAATTAGCGATAATAGCTATATTACTAATATCATACTTTGGAATGAATTTGGAAGAAGGGGAGGCAGCAGTTACATTAAATTTAAGTGCTAATAACCAAAATATCAAGCCAATTACATCTGATTACTCTGAAATAATTGAAATTAATAACGAAATTGTTGCTCTAGGTAATTATGGAATTATTGCAATTATTAATCAAAATACAAATATTATAACAAAAATCAAAGTATTTGATAGAGGGGTAATATTAGGTTTATACAATCTAAATGACAAAGTTATCGCAATCAATAATTTTGGTCAAATTGCTGAAAGTAATATTGATTTAAAAAAATGGAGTTTAATCAAAAATAATAATTTTAATATAGATGCCACTCTTCAAACGAAGAGTGGGTTTATTTTAAAATATAAGAGTGATTTTTATTACTTGGATAATAATTTTGAAATCAAAAATGAGATTAAAAATATAAAATCAGCTGTTCAACATAATAAGAAGTCATTTATTTATTTTAATGATAAGGTGTTAATAACAACAGATACTAATTTATCATTTTTAGTATTTGACGATAAATTAAATAGATTAGATTCAATTAGTTTATGGAATAATGAGTCTTGTAATGAATGTAAATCTAATTTACCTAATTTTTATATATTTAATAACAAATTGATATTTTCATTTTTTAATGATTTAAAAAGAAAGGAAGGAAAAGATTATGTATTTTATTTTGAATCTACAAATTTAAATGATTTTGATTTACTCTTTTCATCAAAACAATTATTAAAAACTAAATTTATTAAAAATCAAATAATAAGCATTAATAATGGTGATTTTGAAGACTTTATGGTTGTTTATAGTTTATTCGAATATAATTTGACTACAAACGCTTATGAAATTAAATTAATATATAATACAGACATCAATTTCGCAATTAACATGTATATGTTAAATGATTTTATCATTAAAGACAATAAAATATTTGTGTGTGGTGTTAATGATTTTATTTGTGTTATAGATTTAAATGTTATTAAATTAGATTATAAAGGTAATAACTCATTTAGTAATAACTTAAAGATAAACACTTTTGTACCTCCAAAATTAGAAAATGGTAAATATAGTTTTAATTCTACTTTGTTTACATTTGAATCTAATGATGATTTCAATAGTTTTACACCAATTTTTGATACTTTAATTCATATTGACCCATATGTAATAAATGATTATAATATTTCCATAAAACCTGGTTTTAAATATATGGATAAAGAAAATAAACGGCTACTTTTGGGAAATAATAAAGGTTTGAATAGTATAATATTTCAATCATTCGATGACAGCAAAACTTTTGATATATTATATCAAGGAAGTATTAATGTTGCAAATTGTAATAATTTTGGCAAAGTTAAAAACAAATACTATTCCAGTGAAAATATAAACGTTTTTTTTGATGAAGTCTATCCTGTAACAGAGATTAGTTTTTTAAATACAGATAGTTTGATCAGACAAAGTTTCATACGAATTGATTCTACTTATTCCCAATTCACACATTTAAAAGATACTTTAAATATATTTGTTATGTTATCAGAATTTGAAAAAGACAATATAAGATTAGTTAATTATTCAATTGATGGTGGAAAATCTTGGCAAAATCTAAAATCATACAATGAAAATATATCAATTCTAAAACACAAACAAATCAAAATAGGTAATATTGAATATTTTTGTGTTATCTATTATGATTTAGACCAAAACAAATTGAAAATAGATAGTTATAACTTAAATGATTATTCAATATCAGAAATCTATAGTTTGGATATAAATTATGATGATGTTGTTACAAATACAATTTTTATTAATTCAGTTAATGATTCTGAAACTATAAATAATTTATTTTCATTTACCCTGAAAAATAAGATTTATATCAAAAAATCAATTGATAGTGAATTTGAAGTATTTGAATTACCAGAAAATGGAAAAATCTTAGATGAGTACATTATTTACGATGATAATAGCATAATAACTGTATATTCAGATGATAACCATGAAAAAGGCATTTATTGGCTCAAAGATTATACTAATTTAATCTCTTCAATAGAAAGTGAAATAGAAGAATATACATTTATTCATACTGCTGATCCATATCCAAATCCAACAAATAATAAGATTACAGTTC
>JBEICW010000562.1:0-2335 GCA_040383785.1 Ignavibacteria bacterium
ATCTAACCTACCCTTCAAATTATACAAATTTAAAAAAACTGTTAATTGTAATTACTTTTTAATAATAAATGAATTATAAATTGCTTCATCACCATTTGTAATCAATAAATAATATGAACCATTTGAGAAGTTACTTAAGTCTAAACTCATAAAGCTTTTAACTTCTGTAGTGTTTATTAACTCTTTTCCAGTTTCATCAACAATGATTAAATTTGCATTTTCTAAGTTCATATTCAAATCTAAATTTAATACATCTTTAGCTGGGTTTGGATATACATTTAATAAATTACCAACCATAACAACTTCGTCAGCTTCTTTTCTAAGTGTTGCTCTACTATTTGGGTTTCCTGTCATAGAAGATTCTAAGTAGTTTGTAGTATTATAATAACCATTAAATTCAAATGCTCTGAAATAATAAGTTTTGTTGTTTTGTAATCCAGTTACATCAAATGACGCTGCATTACCATTATAAACTATATAAGCATCTTGAACATTTGATGGTACAGTACCAAAACTACCTGCTAAATAGTTTTCACCATCTGTTAAATAATCACCTGAAGTTAAACTATTTTCACTTGCGATTAAAATTCTGTTTGCTCCATTACCTTTTGTCCATTTCAAACCAAGAACACTTTTTCCAATTTTATAGAATGAAAGTCTTTGAGTTTGACGAGTTGGCTCTTTTGCTAAAGTAGTAAATGTAAATACTTCACCATAGCTTGTACCTTTAGAATTAGTAGCAAATACTGTGAAATTATAAGTTGTTTCAGGCATTAAATTCATTAATTCTGCATTTAATTCACCTTCTTGCATTACATCAGTATAAACAACAGTTCCATTTTCTAATGTAGGCATTGATTCCATAGGAGAATAAACGAAACCATTTTGAGTTATTTCAACATTACCGTTATTTACTATTTCAGCTGAAATTTCTGCTGAATTGTCTTCAATACTTTCAACAGTAGAATTAGTTACAACTTCAGGTTTAGTTCTAACTTTAACATTTTCTAATTTGAAAATTGCAACTGTTCCACTAATTTCATTTGCAGTAATTACATAACCAAAACCAGTTGGGCTATTTTCTGGTGAAACATAAACTATACCTTCTGCTCCGTTATCGCCAGCAAAAGTAGATAAGTTTCTTGTATTGATATAATTTTCAAAAATTGGAGCAGCTGGGTTTGATACATCATAAGTTACAACACCACCAGTTCTTTCCAAAGCGATAAAAGCATAAGTTTTACCTTCGATATTACCAGTAGTAACACCTTCTGGCTCTGGACCTTTATCATCACTTCTATTTTTGAAAGTGTTATTTGCATTACTTGCATTAAACAAACTGCCATAAGTTGCGTCCTCAGCTGTAATTAATTCTAATTGATTACCACTATCATAAATTTGATGACCATCAATACCATTCCAGATACTAAATGAACGTGCACCTAAAACATGTATTTCATCAATATCGCCATCATTATCTAAGTCACCTGTTGCACTTGTTGCATTTAATCTACCAGCATTAGTATTGATTTTTAAGTAAGAAGCATTAGGGAAAATTGTAGGATCTAAATTTAATGCACTAACTCTAACTACTTCAGCAAATGTGTCATATTCTCTTGCATCACCTTCGTTAGCAGAAATAATAAATGGATTTCCATTAATTGAGAAATGTGCAATTGCATCTGGCATATAAACACCTTTTACGGGCCAGTTAGCCATAAATATATTACTTCCAAATTGGTCAGAAGCGTCTAATGAATTTTGTGGTAAAGTATGGTCTTTGTAACCTAAAGGAAATACTTCAACAATTTCTTTACTCATCATATCAATTACTGCAATAGCATTATTTTCTTGAATTGATACCCAAGCAGTTTGAGAATCATCAGAAATAGTGATATATTCTGGCTCAAAATCTTCAGAAACAGTAGGATTGTTTAAACCAAAAATTCTAATACCAGCATCAATAAATTCTTGTCTTTGGCTATCAAAAGCATTAAAAGTCATTGTAGTTACTTTTGATTGGTCAATTGAATTTAAACCACCAGAAATATCAATAATTGAAACTGAACCTTCTGGGTCTATATATCGTAAGCTTGATTAGGTTGACCTTCGTTTGCAGTCATTGCATAATGTCCATCAGGAGAAAAAGTTACCATATCAGGTAAATTTCCAACTTCTACTATTCTTTCGTTATTACCATCTAAATCAAAAAATACTACAATACCATTTTCAAAAGTTTCTGGGTCAACTGTTGCTGCAACAATACCATTTTTTACTGATACACTTGTAGCAGCAGGACCATATTGAGTCATATCAATAGTATTTACATAAGTAG
>JBEICW010000563.1:0-2334 GCA_040383785.1 Ignavibacteria bacterium
ATATATAAAATATTTAATAATCCTACTAATTAAGTTTAGTAGGATTATGAATTTAAATTAATAATTAAATAAATAAATAAATACAAATCATTCTCTATTTCTAATATAATTATATATGTAAAGTACTGCTACAACTAACATATAGGATTTAAATGAAAGGGGATGAATATTGTTGATATAAACTTCAAAACATTATCATCATTAAATGTTACCGACATCTGGTGCTTTGATGATACTAATGAAATTGGAGTAACACTAAATGATACAGTAAATATAACAATTGACTTTGATGGTTATATGTTTTTTATTGTTGCAATATCAACCACAATCAAAATAGATACTGATATGTTTCCTGCTGAAATAAATCCAAAATTACTTACCAAAACACAACTAAATCAATTCAATAAGTTATTATCAAAAATCTTAATTTACATTGAGAAATCACAAGCAATATTTGATACAAGAAATGATTGTGATTATTATGATGATGACACGATTAATAATATTGACTTGATTGAAACAATCCAATCCAATGCTGAATTTAAAACATTGATTGATAGAATTAAATTATATTTAATTTAATTGAAAATTAAATCGGTTAAATTATAATTTCAAATATAATTATATATATGGAACGTGAAACATATATAGGCAGAGTACCGGAACAATTCAATAGATATTCACCAGTTAGCACAATTGATGATATGGTTGATATTGATGCACCTGGTATATCTAATACGTTAGGTACTGCAACTGAATATGAGCAACGTGAAACACATATTAGACGTGATGTTGGTGATAATAATAAGAATGAGAATTTAATTGATATACATCGTGGGTTCACTGATGCAACCGAAGCACTAATATATTTTCTTAGTGATGTTGTTAAACCGGTTGTATTAGTTAATGGTGAAATCAAACCAATACCTATTATGTATGTTAATGCTGAGAAATGGGTATCAATCCAGCAATATGGATACATCAAAGATGAGAATGGTAAATCAATGGCTCCTATTATTAGTGTTAGAAGAACTAGCATGGATAACAGTGAGATTACTAGACTAAGAGGTACCCGTGCTTATGGTAATGAAATATCATATGCTAAAAGATTTTCAACATTAAATAGATATGATAATTTTAATACATTAAATAACCAGGTTCCATTAAAAGAAATTCATTCAATATCATTACCGGAATGGTGGAAAGTTGAGTATGAGGTTATTTTATGGACTGAACTAATATCACAAATGGATAAGTTAATTGAAGACATAACTTATTATAGAGGTGTTCCGATTGGTTCACGACACGGTTATAAATATAGAAGTGATATTACAGCTGTATCAGCACCAGAGACAACAAACGCAACCGGTGAAGATAAGTTAGTTAAATCAAATTTGACTTTTGAATTGAATGTTCCTATTGTATCGGTTGATTCTGGTGATGATGTAAATATGAGGAAGAGTATTAGTATTGGTAAAGTTTATTTTGGGGCTGAACGGATAATATAAAACTAATTATTAATTAATATAAATAACGGGAATATAAATGCCAGTTAAACGTAAAACTACACCTGATAAGACAAGTGTTACACCTAAAAATGCTAGTGTAACAAATACAATAAAAGAGAATGTTGAAGAGAGAGCGATTAAGTTTATTTGTAATGATGAGCAACGGGACATAGTTAAGAGAAGTTATAATGATGCAATATCAATATTCATAGGTAAAGCAGGTTCGGGTAAAACGGCTCTTGGAACTTATATTGCAATAAATGAGAAGATTAAAAAAAATAATACTATTGGTAAGATTGTAATTACAAGACCAACGGTATCGGATGAGCAATTAGGATTTTTACCTGGTGATATTAAAGATAAGTTAGACCCGTGGATGCAACCAATATATCATAATATGTATCAGTGTTTAGCGAAACAAAAGGTAATTAAAATGTTAGAAGATGGTGATATTGAAATCTCACCTATTGCATATATGAGAGGTAGAACATTAAATAATTGTGTCATCATTGCAGACGAAATCCAGAACTTAACTATTAAACAAATGGAAATGTTAGTTACAAGATTAGGTAAAAATAGTAGATTAATTTTATGTGGTGATACATCACAAGTTGATTTAAAAAACAAAAGAGATAGTGGATTACAATTCTTAATTGATATGGCATCTAACATTGAAGGTATTAATGTTTATGAATTTAAAACAAATCATAGACATCCGATTGTTGATAAACTATTAGAGAAATTTAATGGAACCGATAATCAACCAAGTTCAACTGTAAATAAGGCAGTTGATAACATACTAACTGAAGTTAATAATATAATTGAA
>JBEICW010000564.1:0-2334 GCA_040383785.1 Ignavibacteria bacterium
AATATTGCTATTCATAATTAGGAATAAACGAAAATGAAAAACTTAATAATAGTATTGACATTTGCCTTGATTTCAAATATTTTCACTCCGAAGTTATATTCTCAAGGTGATAGTTACATTCAGAATGCTTTTAATGCTATTAAATCTAAAAATTATAAAGTAGCTATTGAAAATTATAATAATGCTATTCAAAAATCTGAAAATTACGCTCCCTCTTTTTATGGTAGAGGTCTTGCATACTATTATATTGGAGATTTTGACAAAGCTATAAATGATTTCAATAAAGCTATCAAAATTGACGAAAATTACTTTGAGGCATACTACGCAAAAGGTATTTGTTTGGTTAATACTGGTAAAGTTGGCGATGCTGCAGTTCATTTTACAAAAACATTAGAAATTGCAAATGCATATCCAGAGGCATATTATGCAAGAGGTAACGCAAATTATTTGATGAAAATTTATGATAAAGCTATTTTGGATTATAATAAAGCTTTAGAATTGCAACCTAAATTTTATTTAGCATATTATGGCAGAGCTGTAAGTCAAAAACTTCTAAACAATGAGAAAGCTGCTTTAGCTGATTTTTATCAATATAAAGATAAAGCTGGCAACGATGATGGGTTAGAAGCAGAAGTAAAAAGATTAATTAATGAAATTGAACATCCACAAGAAGATTAATTTTATGAATACTAATTTTATTACACTTTCAATTTTTTTTATTTTCTTTTTTATTTAAACTTTAAAAATATTGGTATCTCGCTTAATAAAGTTAGATACCTTTATTTTTTTTAGTATTTTTTACATGTTATAATAAAAGTTATAAGTATATTTTATGAATTTAATTCAACTCAAACTTAATAAAAAAATATTAATATTTTTATCAATTTTCATCTTTGGAAATTTTAATTTATCTTATTCACAAGATAATCTAGATAATGGATTTGGAAGTATTACTGGTCAACTTCAATTTGATGGTCAGTATTATAGAGAAGATAGTTTGATTGGAGCCGAAAAAGTTCGAGAGCAAATTTTATCTCAAGGTTTTATGTCATTGATATATACAAATGGCAGTATAGAAGCTGGTATTAGATATGAAACTTACCAAAATCCACTTTTGGGTATAGACCCACTTTTTAAAGGACAAGGTCTTCCCTACCGTTATGCAAAATATAAAAATGACTTTATAGAATTTACAGCGGGTAATTTTTATGAACAATTTGGTAGTGGTTTGATATTTCGCTCTTACGAAGAAAGAGCATTGGGTATTGATAATGTGATGGAGGGTTTGAGAGCTAAAATTACCCCAACAGAAGGGCTTGCAATAACAGCTTTGATTGGAAAGCAGAGATTATTTTGGGGACTTGGAGATGGTATAGTTAGAGCTGGTAATATAGATGCAAATTTAAATGAGGTTTTGCCTGCAGTTTTTGGAAATGATTATACACTTACTTTGGGTTTGAGTGGAGTTAGTAAATTTGAGCCAGATTTACAAAATCTATACAATCTGCCTGAAAATGTACTTGCTTATTCTGGAAGATTTGGTCTTACATCAGAAAATCATTTATTAGATTTTGAATATGCTTATAAATACAATGACCCTAATATTACAAATGGCTTTAATTTTAATGCTGGTCAAGCTTGGATTATGAATTATAGTTATTTTGATAAAGGAATTGGAGTTGCTATTGCTTTGCATAGATTAGATAATATGGATTTTAGAAGTGATAGAGATGCCACTCTAACACGCGTTCAGTTGGGTTACGTTCCTGCTACAACTCGTAATCATACTTATAGATTAGCAACCGTTTATCCTTATGGAACACAGTTTAATGGCGAATTTGGTGGTATTATTGATGTTACTTATAAAATCCCCAAAGGTACTACCTTAGGAGGTGATTATGGTACTAATTTAACTTTTGGTTTTTCAAGAATAAATAATATTGATACTATAAGAACAGGCAAATACACTTATAAATCAAATTTGACTAGTTTTGGGGATAGAGTATTTTTTCAAGATATAAATATGAATATTACCAAAAAGATGTCTGATGATTTCAAAATGAGTTTAGATGTTACAAATCAAACTTATGATAAAGACATTTTGGAGAATAGCGGTTCGCCTAAATTTGGAAAAGTGCATTCTACATCGTTAGTTTTAGATGCTACCTATGGTATAAATGATACAGAATCGATTAGAACTGAATTGCAACATCTTTTTGCTAAAAATGACTCTTTATTAAAAACTCCAGATAATATGAATGGTAACTGGGCTATGTTCCTATTAGAATATACTGTTGCACCGAGTTGGTATATTACTGCTTGGGATGAATATAA
>JBEICW010000565.1:0-2323 GCA_040383785.1 Ignavibacteria bacterium
AATAAATATAAAGAATATAATAGTTATTCATTATCACCGTTTTCGGTTATGAAGAAAAATACAGTTGCTAAATTATTAAATGATAAATCATTAATTATATTAAATGATGATACATTAATTAATATTAGTAAATCAAAAGTTAAGAGTAATATTAATATGTTTAATAATACTATATTAACAAATAAAGAATCTGGTGATGTAACATTTAGTTATTTAGTTGGTGATACAACATTACTAACCAACGAAATAAGTAAATATGTAAATGATAATTGTTTCTTATTTTGTTTCTCTGATGATGATAAGATTAATAAGTTAGCTGAAAATAATAGTTTTAAGAAGATTGGAGTTAAGGTATCAACATTTGCTGAAGTAATTAATTGTTGGTATCGTGGTAAATATGATAGTGTTAATTTAAAATACACAACTGATGATAAAGTCACTGATGTTCATAATGCTGATTTGGTTACAGTTAAAAAATTAAATTTACCTAATTTCAACCCTGATTTAATTAATGAGATATATGATACGGTAGTTAAACTTGATTTAAGTTACGCTAATCATTATAGTAATTATAATAAATCAAAATCTTGGTCAGCAATATCATTACGTGGATATTCATCTGATGTTAATTTTATTGCTAAACCGAGTGAGATGAGTAAAGATTGGAAATCAAAAAATTCTGATAAACCTTTCTATTTACAAGATACAAATATCTATAATGAATCGTTTGAGTGTGTTAGAAAATTAATTACTGATAACTTCACAGCAACACCACATAGAATTAGATTGATGAGATTAAAGCCGGGTTCAGGTGAATTAGCAAGACATACTGACCAGGTCGATGTTGAAACTGGTGCAACAATTGGTAGATTAGCAAGAGTTCATTTTCCTATTAAGACAAATGAAAATGTGTTATTTACTAATTGGGATATAAACGGTGTTGGTATTGAAACTAATATGAAAGTTAATGAGTGTTGGTATTTAGATACAAGAAAACCACATAGAGCAATCAATGGTGGCAATGAAGAGAGAATACACCTGGTAATTGATTTTGAAGTTAATCAACAATTACAGGATATGATATGCGAATAGATAATGATAAATTGAATGAAATGTTTAAGATTGTTAGAGTTGATAAAGATTTATTATATTCATCATTGATTAAGATGGGTAAAAAACAACTGAAATCAAAAGAGATGAGAGATGGCTGGTCAGAGGATAATCCGACATATTGTTATTGTTATGTTGTTGCTGAAATGTTATTTTGGTATGTATGCCCTGCTGATAGCAAACCATATAAAGTAAAGGTTCCGAATGACCCAGGTATTCATAGGTTTATTAAATTATCATCAGGTGAAGTTATTGATTTAACTGCTGAGCAATTTTCTAATTATGAAGATGTTAATTATGATAATGGTAAAGTTAGTTACTTCTTACAAACAGCTAATAAAGGTCCATCTAAACGAGCAATTATGTTGGCTGAATTAATGGGTTATACAACATTAACAAGAGAGATTAAATAGATATGACAACTGATTTTTATTTGAATAGTATTGGTGATTGGGTAGATCCAAATCCAGCACCTGTCATTGAGAAACATAATGAGTTTATTATTGTTAGAGATGATTTATTAGGATATGGTAGTAAAATTCGGTTTATTGATTATTTAATTAAAAATGATGATGGTAATGAGTGGGTATTTGGTGGAGCAAATAAAGTTGGTTGGGGTCCGATTGCATTAACGCAGGTTTGTAACCGATATGGTAAAAAAGCAACCTTCTTTATGGCAAAGAGAGAAACACCAACTGAACAGCAACAAAAGGTATTGGATTTAGGTGGTAATATAATTTGGGTTAATATGGGAATGTTAACCGTAACATTATCACGTGCAAAGAAATACTATGAAGAAGATAAATTAAATAGAAGAATTTTACCATTGGGTTTAGAACATCCTACCGTTCTTGGTTCAATAATAAAAGTTGCTCGTAGTATTGATTTTAGTAGTGTTGGGTATCCAACCGAGATATGGTCAGTTGGCTCATCTGGAACATTGAGTAGAGGACTACAAATGGCATTTCCTGATTTAGAAGTTAATGCCGTTCAGACCGGACATAAGATGAGTGAGTATGAATTAGGTAGAGCAAAACTATACGTATCTAAATATAAATTTGATACACCTTGTAAGGATAGTGAATTACCACCATATCCATCTGAGAAATATTATGATGCTAAATTGTGGTCGGTAGTTAAAGAAAATGCTAAGCCAGGTGCATTGGTTTGGAATGTTGCATAATATAATAATTAAAATAAATAAATAAATATA
>JBEICW010000566.1:0-2322 GCA_040383785.1 Ignavibacteria bacterium
TAAATAAAAATAAAATTATATTTTATCAATAAATACAAAATTAATTCCATAAATTATTTTCAGCAAGATGAATTCATACAATAAAATTATAAATTTAATAGAAAAGAAAAAAAACTTATTATGCGTTGGTTTAGATAGTGATTTGAGCAAAATACCAAAGTTTTTATTAAAGAGTAATAATAATACAAACGACCTTGAAACTTTATTAGAATCTTTATTAGAATTTAATAAATTTATTATTGACCTTACCAAAAACGATTGCATTAGTTATAAAATTAATTTTGCTTTTTATGAGCAATATGGTTTTAAGGGTATGGAGATAATTGAAAAGACATTAGATTATATCCCAAAAGAAATTTTTACAATTGCAGATGCAAAGCGTGGTGATATTGGCAACACTTCCAAATCTTATGCAAAATCTGTTTTTGAACATTTGAATTTTGATAGTATAACTATAAGCCCTTATATGGGTCATGATTCTATTGCTCCATTTTTGGAATTTGAAGATAAAATGACCTTCTTATTATGTCTTACATCTAACCCTGGTTCGGCTGATTTACAGAGATTAAAAATTGGTAAGTTTTGCCCATTAATTAATCAAGATATGAGTTTGTATCATTATATAATGGATAAATACAGCGAAGATTTTAATAACGAAAGTATAGGATTTGTTGTAGGTGCTACTCACCCTGATGAATTAGCTGAATTACGTAAAATTAACTCAAAATCAGTATTTTTAATTCCTGGTATTGGTGTTCAAGGTGGTGATTTGAATAAAACTATTGAGGCAAATTATTCTAATAATTTAAACAAATTAGAAAAGTCACCTTGTTTGATAAATGTTTCAAGGGCTGTGATTTATGCTGGAGATATTAATGACACAAAAGAGATTTTCTCTCGTAATGTAATTAAAACTTGCCAAAATTACGCAAATGATATTAAAAGTTTAATAAAATAATGTGCTTTCTTAATTTATTTGGTTGATTTTTTTTTAGTTTATCTGTTTGATTCTATTATTAAATTTATTGTAAAAATTGTTATAAGAGAAAATGAGAGAAATAGACGCTCAAGTTAATGTATTTAAATACTTATCTGACCCAACTAAAACCCATTATTCACAAAATGGTAAAAGTTTACAGATATTGTCACCTGGTCGTATAAATAGATTTGAGGGTCCAGACTTCTTAGATATGGCTATTTTGGTTGGTGGTGATATATTAGTTGGTAATTCTGAGTTTCATTTCAAAAGTAGTGATTGGATTAAACACAATCATTTTGCTGACCAAAATTATAATAATTTACTTTTGCATATTGTATTGGAAGAAGATTTAAAAAATGATTTATTAACCAATAATTTTGTCGATACCTTAATAATAGATAAATCTCAAGTTTATAAAAAGTTTGAAAAAGAAAATATTAATCAAGAAAATTCTAATAGTATTTCAGATTCAAATTCAATTGAAAAAGACAATTCTATTAACGATACTTCATATTTAAAAATAATTGAAGATTTACAACATTTTGCTTTGATTAGATTACTTAGAAAAACTGCAGAAATTCAAAAGATATTAAATAATAATGATATTTTGACTTCATTTAAAATAGTGATAAAAAATTTTTTGGATAGATATAATGGAAAAAAACGCAGACCAGTTTATACAAATGAAAAAATTGCTGATATTATAGAAAATGCAAATAAAAGTGCATCTTATAATTTTTTGGATAGATTATTACATGCAAAAGATAGCCTTAATGATGATTTAACTGAAGATTTGATGGTTATTGATGAGTTGCAAAGTTTGCTAAAAATAAAAATAGTTAATGAAGGTAGTAACCTTAGAAGGGAAATTATCGTTAATTGTATATTACCTTTTGCAATTTGTTTGGCAAGTGAGAAAAATCGCATTATGATTTTTCAATGGTATTGGTCAACAGCAGCTTTGAATCAATATGGGTTATTAAAAAGAAAGTTTCCGAATATACCCCAGAATTTCCTTTGGCAGCAGCAAGGTATGTTGGAGTATTTAAGAGAATTTGGAAATAAAAGTAATATTATTTCAGAATCTATTAGAGATTATGGCTTTGCTGAGATACTTAGTTTTTACAAATCTGGTACTAATAACTTTTACAATAATTAAGAAATAATAGTTAGTTGTTAATGGTTAATGGTTAATTAATTTTTGAAATAAAATAGAATTATCTTTATATTTTCTAAATGATTGCATACTTTTTTAAAGATTTGTGTTATTTTTAGAATTTAAATAGAGATTGGTTTAAAAAGATAAATAAAAATATAAAACAATAACAAAATAAATATTAATA
>JBEICW010000567.1:0-2306 GCA_040383785.1 Ignavibacteria bacterium
AATAAAAAAAAATTATAAACAATTAGCATTTTAAAAATTATTAAAACATAAAAACGAAACTAACTAAATTTATTTGGTGAAGGTGAAATTTTATGTTTTTTTAGGGTGAGAATGATATTTTTTAAATATATTTTTTATCTTTGTATTAGATAATTAAAACAAAAGAGAAATACACACCTTTCACCTATGCCAGAACCATTAAAGAATTTATATAATGCTGATTCTATACGCAAAGTAATTAGCGAATTACAACAATTTACTAATATAAATGAAAGTAAATTTGTGAGCGATACTTTCGAGAATCCAATTTGGGAAAATCTTGAACTAAAGCCCAGAATGAAGCAAATTGCTATTGCAATAGAAAATCAACTTGCAAATAATTATGGTAATTATTCAGAAGTAAGTTTTCAAGCTAAAGCCGAAATCATAATTAAATACTCTAAGTTTTTGCTGGGTGATGCAGAAGAAAATATGAATTTTATTTATATGTTTTTGCCTGATTATATAGAGGCAAATGGCATTAATCACTTTGATATTTCTATGGTTGCATTCGAAGAAATTACTAAATTCACAAGTTGTGAATTTGCAATTAGACCATTTATATTAAAATATCCTGAAACGCTTGATATTCTAAAAAAATGGAGCAATCACCAAAATGTAATGGTTAGGCGTTTGTCTTCGGAAGGTAGCAGACCGCGTCTGCCTTGGGGTATGGCTCTGCCAATTTACAAAAAAGACCCAACACCTATTTTTCCAATCCTTGATAATCTAATTAATGACCCAAGCGAAACCGTAAGACGTTCAGTAGCAAATAATCTAAATGACATCTGCAAAGATAATCCAAATATTGCAATAGAAATTGGCAAAAAGTGGCTACAACACAACCCAAATAATGAAAATGTATCTAAGTTAGTAAAACATGGTCTTAGAACTTTGCTCAAATCTGGCAATCAAGACGCATTAGAAATATTTGGAATTAAACACGATAATTTGTTTGGTATAACGGATTTTCAACTCGAAAAAAATGAAATTCAGCTTGGCGAAAAGTTGTTTTTTGACTTTAAACTAATTAACGATAAAGGCGAAAAACCAAGTAAGGTAAGAGTAGAACATGTGGTGTATTTCCAAAAGAGCAATGGCAAATTATCACCCAAAGTATTCCAAATCGGCGAATATGAACTACAACCAAATGAAGTAAAATCTCTCAAAAGAAGTCATCTATTTCGCGATTTTACGACCCGCAAACATTATGCTGGCTTACACAAAATTAGCATAAAATTAAATGGAATAGAAGTAGCGGCATTAGATTTTGAACTGATATTTTAAATTGATTATTTAGATAAGATTTAAAAAATAAAAAAAGGTCAAGCGAGACGCTTGACCTACTGATATTTTTAAAAGATTTTTTTTTGAAATGAAACAACAAGATTTGCTAAATATTTAATTATTTTTGCTTAATCTAAATTTTAACATCTAAAAAACCTTGTTTTAGTTGCTTTTGTGCAACTTCATTTGCTTGTCTTTCTTGACTATTTGTTTGCTGTTTTATATCTAATTTGAGAGCATTTTGTCTTGTTGTAATTTCTTTTTGCTCTTCTCTAACGTTTATTTTTTTAACTTCATTGCTTTTATTGTCTTCCTGACGCAATCTTTGAATCCTTTCATCTTGATTTCTGTTATCAATACTATTTGCATTCATAACACCTCCTAAAATAAGACGAATAATGACAAAATTACTAAAAAATAGAAACTTAATACTTAATTAAATTTATACTATCATATGAATAATATCTTTGCAATTTTTTTTCACTCAAACTAAACAATTATTATATAAAATAGAATTTCTTATAAAAATAGAACTTATTAAGAGTTACCAATATTTATGATTTAGATTTTAATATCCAAATATCCATTAGAAATTTGTTTTTGTGCTAATCTTGATTGTTGTAATAACGGTGCAAGATTGGTAGCCAAATTCATTTGTTGATTTTGAATATTTTGTCCTTTTTCAATATTTTCTAAATTAGAATCAATCAAGGTTTTTTTGAATTGATTATCTACATTTTTATTTTGAACTTGAGATTCTAATTTAGAGCTTTGTTCGTAATATTTTTCGTTAGAAATATTTTGCACGTTCATTTTAAACTTATCCTAAATTAATCTTAGAAATATTTTGACTGCAAAAAAATTATTTATTTAGTTTTTAAATCAATAAATAACTTTTGTTTTATTATAGTTACTTATAATGTATAGAGATGTAAATATTATAAATTTATTGTAAACTATCCATTAATATTTTATAAAAT
>JBEICW010000568.1:0-2303 GCA_040383785.1 Ignavibacteria bacterium
CATCCATTAAACCAACTCCCTCTTTAACATACTTCATTAGTGTCTTTTTATGTTCTTCCAACTCTATTTTAGCACCTCTTTCAATATCTGATTCTGTATATCCTTTATTCATAATATCTGTATTTTGTTCAAATTCTTCTTTTGATGAAAACGACCATAAATTATCTCCGATATTTCTTTTATAATAAACATCTAAACCTCCAATATCTCGGATTTCAAATTCAATATTATTTTTATCGTAAATACCCATTAAGTTATTGGTTTTAATAATAATTCATTAAAGTTTCGTAAATTTAGCCAAAATTTTAGACATTAATCAAAAAAAATGAGTATGAGTAAAGTGATGAAAAAAAATGATTGGCTTGAACTTGCAAACGGATTATATAATTTAGGTTTGTCAGATTCAGAAACGGTAGATAACATCGTTCTAAAAATCGCAAAAGAATTAAACATCGAAACAAATTCAGTAAAAATTTCTGATTTAAAGAAAAATGTGCTTACACAAATTGAAGTTATCAACCAACGTGGTGCAAATGCAGATGAAACAAATAATGAAAATATTTCAGAAGAAGTTTTACAGGAAGAAAATGAGCCTGTTGTAGAAGAACTTGTTGTAGAAGAACCAAAAGTTGTTTATTCTGAATTAGATAATCTTCGTGCAGAATGTATTATGTATGGTGTTGGTTACGGAGAAAAACATACGGTTTCTGATTTAACACAATTATTAGGTCAAATTAGAGGTAGAGTTCCTGCATCTATGACATTGGAAGAAGCATTAAAACAATTAAATCCTGCTCCATCAAACGAACCTGCTCCAACAATGGATGCTAATAATTTCGAGTTGACATTGGATAATGCAGATGTTGTTAAAGATATTGCTCCTGCACAAACTAACACGAATGTTTCTGTTCAATTAGAAACTAAAAAAGTTGCTATTCCTGTCGCTACTATTAAGAGTAATTTAGAAGTTTACAGAGGAACATTTACTCAAACTATTAGAGGACATTTTAGACCTCAAACAATACAAGAAATTAACGCTTTATTTAACCACGAATATCCTTTTAAACACGAAATAAAAGTAAACCCGAAAAACGAATTACAAGTTGAGATAATTTTCTCAATGAATGGAGTTGATGTTCGAGTTCCAAGTGATGATAAAAACGATTGGATTCAAATTAGATAAAATTAAAAATCCCTGTGAAAGCAGGGATTTTTTTTTTAATCTTCATTGTTTTTATTTCTAACTTCATTTACGACATCTACGGCATCGTAATATCCTATTTCAACAACTTCTGTTAACGCAATAATACTGTCGGTTAGTCTTTTTACCTGCGTTCCTTTTTTAATCTTTATGCCCAAGATATTCATATCTTTTTCAGCAATTACTACTTCATTCTCCATATCTATAAATCATCTCTTAATTTATCTGTCAAATCTGCTAATTTATTTAATTCTTTTTGAGTAATTACCCAAGAGTGAAATCCGAGTTTATCTCCGATTCCAACAAAGTAACCATTCCCTTTTGGTTCAACCAATATAAGAGATTCCCCTGTTTTTAAATTTTCTATTTTTTTCTCAATTATAGAGTTATCCATTTTTTTTAATTATAAAAGGTTATATATTTATGATTAAAGTAAACCCATAGTAAAGGGTCATTATTTAAAATTAATCCGTATAGCAAATTACCTGCTATTTTATTTTGATTTGAAACTATTTCAAGACTATTTATCTTATTAATAAATTCGTTTATTTCTTCGTTTATATTTTCAATAGATATAATCAAAGAAAAATCCATCTTATTTTTATTAAGATGGACTTCTTTTAATTTATTTATAAGTTTAGTGTATGCGAAATCACAAAAATTTATCATTTTAGATTCAAACTCTTTATCTGTTGTTGAACAAATAATATCTAAATATTTTTCTTTGTAATCTGCTTCCATTTTTTTTAAGATAAAACATCATCGTAAATACCGATGGTCATTTCGCTATATAAAAAGTTTTCTTTTATAAATTGGTTTGCACCAAGACCTATTCTTTTTAATTCATCTTTTGCAGTTAAAAAATGCTCTAATTTTAAAACAAAATCTTTTTTATTTTTAAGTATAATTCCGTTCTCTGCATCTTTTATTATCTGATTGTAAGGAAACATATCTGTAACCATTACAGGAATATTAAAAAGACCTGCTTCTAACATTTTATTATAATTTTCAGATGTTTCGTTGAAATCATTTTTTCTCAAAGGAATAAAAATTAAATCTAATTCCAATGCTTTTAATTGCTTAAAGTAATGAATGATTGTAC
>JBEICW010000569.1:0-2297 GCA_040383785.1 Ignavibacteria bacterium
AACGAGTCATTGGTCGGTAGTATCAGTAAGGCTGGTATGCGGTGAAACAAGTGCCGTTAGATGAACCATAAGGCAATCGGAAACGGTACACCAGAAGGAAGGCAATCGGAAGGGGAACTAATCGAAAGATTCTATTTTCCCCCATAATTTTTCTAGTTCTTTTTTAGTGTATATTTTCAAACCAATTTGTTCTTCTTGGTATTGTATTCCAGTTAAATCAATATAGAATTTATCAACTTTTAAAATGATGTGAAATAGGCTTTCTTTTTGTTGTTCTTTCCATTCATTATGAGCTTTGCTCAAATCAAAAAGCGGCTCTCTAACTTCAATTAAAGTCATATTTTGGTATCCTTTATTTTTTAGATATGCCATCAATTCTTCGCTAATATCGTAGCAATTACCTTTAGCTAAATCACAATAATTGGATACATCTTTATATTTTACTCCTTCATAAAATTCTTTATTCAAAAAATCTTGTAAATCTTTTTGCAAATCTTTTGGAATTTTACCACCATCGGCAAATGTTTCATCTTGACTGTCTGCTATCAAGTATGTGCCTATGGCTGCTAGAATTATCGGTAACATTAATTTATGGTATTTTTTTAAAGAAGCAAGTTTGCTATTCGGTTTGCCGTTTGACCGTTGAAAGTAGTGAATAAACCACCCACTAAAATAGAACTTGTTGAACCTGTTGGATATGAAACATTATTAACGGCTGCATCAAATCCACTACCAATATTCCAACTTGTATCAAAAGTCCCATCGTTATTTAATCGTGCAATACCATTACAAGGCGTAATAATATTGTAAAATTGAAATGAACCTCCACATAATATTTGACCATTTGATTGAAGTAATAACGAATAAACAAAACTATCGAATCCTTGATTTGTCCAATTACTATCAACACTACCATTCGAGTTTAATCTGACTATGAAATTATAAGCCACACCGTCATAAAATTGAAATTCACCCCCCACAATTATTTGCCCATTTGATTGTATTGCAAATGTTTGTACAGGGTTAGAGAACCCAATTCCATAAACAAATGTATTATCTATACTTCCGCCAGTATTTAATCTTATTATTCTCGTTGCACCAGTACCATTATATGCAGTGAAGTTTCCACCTACTAATATTTTTCCATCTGTTTGTATTGCTATTGTATTAACTGCCGCATCAAATGAACCACCTAAAAAATTAAATGTATTATCTTTACTACCATCCGTATTTAATCGTATGATTCTATTTGCAGCAACACCTTTATACAAAGTAAAATCACCACCAACTAATATTTTACCATCAGATTGTACAGCTATTGTTCTTACAATATTATTAAATCCTGCTCCTACTACAAATGTTAAATCTACACTACCATCCGTATTTAGTCTAATAATATAAGGACTTGCGAAAAAATTATAACCTCCAAAATCGCCACCAACTAATATTTTACCATCAGATTGTATAGCTATTGTTCTTACAGAATTATCAAACCCCGTACCATAAGCAAATGTAGCATCTACACTACCATCATTATTTAAACGAATTATCCTATTTGCAGCAGTGCCGTTGTATAAAGTAAAGCTACCACCCAAAAAATTACTATTTCCAAAATTTACTCCTGCATCAAAACCTGTTCCAGAAAAGAAAGCTGGATTTAATAGACTTGCTTCATAAATGTTCAAATCTCCAAAAGTATAATTCTGGTTATAAGTGCCGATATAATCTTGTCCTAATTCTGTATAATAGTTGAAGAAACCAATGCCAAGACCATTCAGCACATCAATTATTGCTTGAAAACTTTGTGTTGGTAATTGTCCAGAATAAGAAGAAAATACACTTGCACCATTCAATTTATATTGAACCAAAACAGAATTTTCGGTAGTAAATGTAAAACCAGTTACATTCCAACGAAATTCTCTCGTAGCGTTAGAAGTATCCAATAAATTTGCTGGACTACCAGCAATACTTATCTGTTGTGGATAATTCCTATTGTTACGAATGTTTAATGATATATCAAGTTCGCTTAATGCCATTTTTAGTTGGTTTCAGCACTTATACAAATCAATCTTCCGTTAACTGGCATACAACGACCATTAACTCCACATACTTGACCTTGCTTTGTGCATAAATCACGACCACCAAGACGACCAACAGCACTTGCTTTTGGCTTTTGTCCTTGTTTCCAAATTAAATAACCTACAACTGCCACAGCACCAATTCCTAATAACATTTTTGTTTGCTTGTTCATTTTTTTATTTTTTTGTTTTGAATAGATAGATACCTAATGCAATTAG
>JBEICW010000570.1:0-2294 GCA_040383785.1 Ignavibacteria bacterium
GACTTCACATCCTCTGGTAAATTGTTAAAATCTTTTGACAAATTGGACGTTTTAACAAATTGAATGTTAAAGTATTCCATAGCATCTTCTTTTGAAACACCCTCCGCTGGTGTTATTTCAAATTTTTGCATAATTTTTTAATTTTTGGTGATTATTTTTTTGTTTTTTTCTTTGTTTTTTTTGTTACTACTTCTGTAACTACTTCCGTAGGTATTTTTGTAGGTAGTTCTGCTTGAATTTCTGTGTTTAATTCAACTTCTATTTTACTTTCTTTTTCTTTTACCACAACTGGAGCAGCCTCCCTTACCGTATGGGGAATTATCTTTTTTTTTTCCTCAATAATAGTTGGGTTTGCTACTCTATATTGGTTCAATAAAACCTCTCTATCTTCTTTACTTGAAGATATGTACTCGCTATGTTGAGTTTCGCTTAATAAAACCGCTTTAAATATTTTTAATTGAGCAGCCGTTGGGCTTTGCAAGCTTAAACAAGTTCCAGCTCTGTTTCCATACAGACTTAAATACTTTGCCATATTTTTCTTTTTTAAAAATTAATAATTTGCAAATTTACAAATAAAAACAATACAAAAAAATATTAATTATAATTATTAAAACCTTCTCGTTTTGCAACCTCTTCTGAAACAGGAACTAATGAGTGCCTACAATTATAACCACCTAAATTTATAAAGATATTTGTAGAAGTAGTGCCTTCTTTTTTGCCTCCCCAATCTTTGCTCGCCCACGATTGTATTTCATCTTTTGTATAGATATTTCCTACTCTTTTATCGCAAAATGGTCTTGTTGTATCTATCTCGCCACCTACATACCTAAAGTATTTTACATTAAATTTGTTTGCTAATTGAGCTTGCTGGCTTCTTTTATATTGAAATACCAATTCCCTTGCAACCAAATCTACGTTTGTTTCTAATTTTTTAGCCGAAACCAAATCGACCACGCTCGTTTTAAAGTCTTTAAAGTTCCCACCACTACCAACATAATTAATTAAAGCCGTTTTAATAGGCTGCTTAATATTTGTTTCTGTAAAGCCAAAAATCATTTGATTTTTAAAATTATCAAAGACTATTTTGTTAAACCTTTTAAGTAAATTATCAGACTTCGCGCCAAACTTTGAATATTCTTTAACTGAATCGCTTAAAGCACCCTCAAAATCTTTTGAATAATTCTCAATATTTTCGTAATAGCCTTTGTCTTTTAAAACTTTTTCAATTACTTTGTCTACTTGGTCTATATTATCAATGCTTTCAGCATCAAATATAAATTTGCCATCCACTTGGTAAGTAGATAGCTCCTTTATAATTAAGTCTAATATTTTGTCAAAATCCATTAAATAGATTCTTATTTTTCGATTTCAGCGTCTTTGTACATCATACCTATACTAAATGCTGTAGGCTTCCATTCGCCTTTGTCATCTTTTTCGTATATTCTAATAGCCATTGCAGGATTTTCTGGTGCCATAGACTCTATAGCATAGTCGCTATCTGGAGTTCCATATGTTCCACCTTCCCACATTATATGTTCAACTACTCCGTAAACAACACCTTCGGTAGTATTTCCTTTTACAAAATCGCCTTCTTTTATTTTAGCGTTTCTCTTTGCCTCAATAATAATAGGGTCATCTTCATAATCATATTCTCCGTTATATTCAAGCATTTTTTCAAAAGATAAAACAGGCTTGCCTAATTCTTTTGACGCCATTTCCATCAATTGACGTTCTATGCTTTCTTCAGTTCCAAGCTCAATCATATCCACCCACTTCATAATATTTTGTGATATAACTACCATTTCAGCTGTTCTTAAACCAGCCGCATATAGATTTCTTGTCATATCGTCTGACTTATACATAAAATATTTATCTACAACCTCGAATTTTTCAAGTTGGTAAATTGAGTCATAATATTCTTTAAGTAATGGTCTTAAAAGTTTGTTTGGTGCGTTTTCTTTTAATAAAGAAGTAAACATTTCGTTTATTTCCGCACTACTTGAAGTTTTGAAATTAGAATATAGTTTCAATGTAGCCTCTACTTCTTTTTCTGGATATTTTAAGTCTGCAAATATGTTTACAAACCATTGAATAGCAACTCCAAAATCTCTCAAATATGATTCTAAAGAGGAATAAAGTTCTTCTCTATCAATCATTTTGCCTAATGCTGTTTCGCTTCCTTTTGCGTGTGATTCTGAATAGTTAATTCCTAACCAATCAAAAGCCATATTTTTATCTTCCTTAATTCTTTCAGTAAGGTAAATTTGAGGCTCTTGTGGTGGACTTATATAGCC
>JBEICW010000571.1:0-2293 GCA_040383785.1 Ignavibacteria bacterium
CTAATTGATTCTAAAGAAATTTCGAACTCTTTTTGAACTCCAGCCATTGATTCATGGTTGTTTTCAGGTCTTTTGATAGTTTTGTATAAATTCCATAATACTTTGCCAGTAAAAATAAATTCGGCAATTTCTTTGTCTAAATTATAAGTGGCAGAAATTTCTAATATAATAGTTAAATCATTTTTTTTTCTTAATGTACCTTCAGAAAAATTTTCTAATGCTTCTATTACTAAAAGAGTGTCTTGCGATATTTCCACTTTTGCTCTCCAACTTTTTTAATTTAATATTTTTGTAAATATTGTTATTCACTACAGATAAGAAATAAACACTTAATTTGTTAAATATGATTTGAGTTATATAACTTTCATCATACAATTATTCATTTTAGTAATTTAGAATTTAGTATTTTACACTTGATAAAATTGAATGAAAAATATCGTCAATTTCTTTTTGATTTGGAATTTCTTTACCCATAACATTTATTGGTACTAAAGCAAACTCAAAAAAGTTATTCATTGTAGATTTGAAAACAACTGAATGTGAATAAGCTGCTCCACCAGTGGTAGTTGTTTTATATTTAGCATATTGATAAGGTCCAATATTGATAAAATCAATATTACCTAAGATATTTAGAGCACCACCAGTTTTTTGCTTCTTTTTATTTAAAGTAAAATTAACGACACCTATAATCCCGTCAGTTTTATAAACATCTTCCAAATTAGAACTTTGACGAACATGATTAAAAACTGCACTTAATGTGTAATCTTTATTAACAGCAACAGCAAAAATATCAGGATTAGTGTTGTTATCAATATTTAATAAAATCCAATCTTTTGGTATAAGCGAAACCATATCCCCAGATTCTGAACGAATATACGTTTCGGACATTGGAATAATAGGTTTTGGAGTGAGAGTATAAGTAGTCCCTTCATGTGCCCTTATAATCTCAGAATTATCATCTTCTTTAACAATTATGCAAGAATTTAAAGTAGTAATAATTAATATTATAAACAAATAATAATAAATTTTCATTGGTAATATTATGATGTGAAATTTACAAAAAAAAATATATATATGGATTTATTTTGTAAAAATCAATTTTAGAAATATAACTAATTTATATCGCAATATAACTAAAAAAGTCAATTATTTATCAATAAAATAGTTAATAATGTTAAATTAATTAAAATAAAAATAAAAAAACTTGTTTATATGCAAAAAAAATTATAATTTTGTAATCCTATTGTTATGCAATTAATATATTTTTTTAAAAGATAAATCTAAAATTTATATTAGGTATTAAAAGTTATATCTAATATTAATTTTTTTTAGAAGTTTTTAGGATTTACAGTATTAATTACAATATGGCAGTTCTTTGAAAATTAGCAATCAGAAAAAAACAGAATAAGAAAAAAATATTTTGATACGTTAACAAAAGTGATAATAAACATAATATTTATCTTTTAATGTAAATTAAAATTTTGTTATAAAAAAAAAATAATATTTTGCATTTATAAAAATATTAACTATATTTGTAGACTTAATTATTAACTATTAGTAAAAACATTTTTTACAAATATTCTAAATAATTATATAAATAAATTATGGGCGGGTACCAGAGCGGCCAAATGGGGCAGACTGTAAATCTGCTGGGGGTAACCCTACGGAGGTTCGAATCCTTCCCCTCCCACAAAATTTTTAAATATTTTGTTAAAAAATTAAGTGTAGATATATTTTACTATTTTAGTAAATTTATCTTTTTAATTTTTTGCATTAGATTTAATGCTTACTTAGGGAATAAATTTGATTTAAATGCGGAAGTAGCTCAGTTGGTAGAGCATCAGCCTTCCAAGCTGAGGGTCGCGGGTTCGAGTCTCGTCTTCCGCTCAATTAAATCAAATATTAGATAATTTTTTTTAATTTTTTTTCCTGTTTGTTTTATTAAGGTTATTGAATATGATTAAATGGTGTAAAGTCATAAATTGATTTTGCACTTATCCTTGTTTTAACTCTGTATATTTTATTTTCAATTTTTAATGCAAGTAAAAGAGCATTATCTTAAATTGTTTCAAATATATAAATTTACAACAAGGACTTTTTTTGTTTTTAATATAATCTAATAAATAAAAAAAAGTAATAAAATAAAAATTAATAAGAAAATAAAATTGAAATATGATTGCTGATGTAGCTCAGCTGGTTAGAGTACTTCCTTGGTAAGGAAGAGGTCGGCGGTTCTAATCCGCTCATCAGCTCTGATATTTAAAAAGAAAGCTGATTATAAAATATTTAAAAA
>JBEICW010000572.1:0-2291 GCA_040383785.1 Ignavibacteria bacterium
AACCATTTAAAATTAACAATTTATCATTTTCTTTGACGCATTTATTGCGTAAATATTGCGTATTAAATAAAAAAAAAGAACAGGCAAGGGTGCCTGTTCTAATTATATAAAATAAATCAACATTAGGGCTAACCCCTACGGTTGATAAAAGACTTCTTTTATCTTTCTATCACAAAGCTATGATAAATCGACTCATCGTCATTTGTGATAATTATATGATAAACTCCATTTGCAAAATCTAATGTATTTATTGTTAATAGGTTATTTGTATTTGTTGTAGAATATACTTCTTGACCTACCTCATTTATAATTATCAATTTTGCATTTTCAATTACATTTTTCAAATCAATATTTAATACATCTTTAACTGGATTAGGATAAATTGATATTACATTTTCACCATCAATTTCATCACTTTCTTTTTTGTTTGTTTTTTTAGAACTTGGGTT
Organism: Ignavibacteria bacterium; assembly: GCA_040383785.1. GTDB lineage: Bacteria > Bacteroidota > Ignavibacteria > Kapaibacteriales > UBA2268 > JBDNHS01. The sequence continues at coordinate 450 of JBEICW010000572.1, forward strand.
ACCACTTGCTGTATTTAATAAATAATTTGAATCATCGCCATCAAAATTATACTCTAAAATTCTGAAATAGTAAGTAGTATTTCTTGAAAGACCATATACCAAACAAGTTGTATTATTTCCATTATATACACCATATACATTTGTAGTGCAAGCATAAGTTCCAAAATCACCAGCCTGATAAACTATTTTATCATCTATATAATCTAAGTTTCCACTCAATGAATTTGTAGATGCTATTATCAAACGATTATCTCCATTTCCTTTAGTCCAACGCAAACCAATTCTATCTTTAGTTATACTATGATAAGTAATTGATTTTGATTGAACTGTTGGCTGTAAAATATCGAATTTCATTACTGTGGCTTTGCCAGAATTACCTACATCCTGATAAACTACATAAGGTACATTATTTCCATCTATGACAATACCATTGTAGTAAGTTATACCAGCAGAGAAACCTCTACTACCTGCCGTTACCCAACTGCTACCATCAAATTTCTTTGCTGTTGCTTTGAATGTTGAATTATCTCCATCATAATAAACCACATACGGTACATTATTTCCATCTATGGCGATACTTTGGCCACTAGAACCACCAGCAGAAACACTTGCACCACCCACCATTACCCAACTGCTACCATCAAATTTCATTACCGTTGTACAAGTAGAATTACTCATATCCTGATAAACTACATAAGGTACATTATTTCTATCTATTGCTATTTGAGTGGACCTAGCTTCACCGGCAGAGAAACCTGCACTTCCTAACGTTTCCCAACTGCTACCATCGAATTTCATTACTGTTGCTTTGCCAGAATTACCTCCATCCTTATATACCACATAAGGTACATTATTTTCATCTATTACAATACCATTGAAGTAAGTTATACCAGCAGAGAAACCTGCACTTCCTACTGTTACCCAACTGCTACCATTAAATTTCTTTACTGTGGCTTTGTCTGAATTACCTCCATCACAATAAACCACATAAGGTACATTATTTCCATCTATGGCAATATCGGTGTAATCAGCTCTACCAGCAGAGAAACCTGCACTACCCAACGTTACCCAACTGCTACCATCAAATTTCTTTACTGTTGCTTTGCCATAGTAAGGTGCAGCAACGTCTTTATACACTACATACGGAACATTATTTCCATCTATGGCAATATTGGTGTAATCAACTCTACCAGTAGAGAAAGCTGCACTACCCACAAGCACCCAATTGCTAACATCGAATTTCATTACTGTTGCTTTAGTATTAACATTATCTTTATAAACTACATACGGAACATTATTTCCATCTATGGCCATACTGGTGAAATCAGCTTTATTAGAAGTGAAACCTGCACTGCCTAAATTTTCCCATTCAGTAGCCATTAGGGTATTATTGCTAAATAACAATCCTATCAAAATGAAACAAAGAACTAAGAATTTTTTCATATAAAAACCTTTTTTATGATATTATCAGAATTATTTAAATATTTTTATGTATTTTATAAATTAAATTGATTTTGATTTAATTTTAATGTAACATATAATTCCTCCAACTTAACTTAAAATCATGACAAAACAATGATTTATTTTTTTTATAATTATTATTTTTTTTTTGAGATTTTTTGTGTTGTTATTTTGGAAAGCGACCTACCCAATTCTACTAAAGGAAAGGCTTAAAAAAAATAGATATAACAATGTATAGACAATTCGCGAGTTGTCAGTTCTTAAGAATTAGGGCAGGCACGTATAAAATAAAAAGGGACAGGTCGCGACCTATCCCTACAAAAATATTTTTCTTAAAGTCTCACCTTTGGGGAGATTTAGAGGGTTTTTTGGCAAGCATTG
>JBEICW010000573.1:0-2287 GCA_040383785.1 Ignavibacteria bacterium
ATATAAACATAAATATCAAAAGCTAAATTATAAAATCCTAAAATACAATTCAGAATTTATGGAAGTAGAGGTAAATGCTGTAAATAATGGTCTGGCTGTATTTAGCGAAGTATATTACCCTGCTATTAAAGTAACTAATAACGGACAAAATGTGGAACTTTTGAGAGCAAATTATTCACTAAGAGCCGTTGAAGTAAAAAAGGGCAAAAATCATATAATTATGACTTACAAATCTGATAAATTTACAACAGGAAGTTACATCACAAGTTTGACTTTATTATTCTCTGTATTGCTATTAGCATTCACTTATAAAGATAAATTCAAAAAATAAATCTCACTTTTAGATAATAACACAATTCCAAGTCCATAAGTATATAATATTTATGGACTTGTTCTTTTATATATTTGGCATATCTTTTGCTTTGAATATACATAATAATAAATTACGAATAAAAAATAGTATAGGTGCTGTATGATAAGTTTAATCTCAAGTTTATATATATTAGATACATTTAAATATATGTTAAACTACAATAATCAAGTTATTAAATTAATATTTAAAAGTAATTTTAGAATTGAAGAAAATATTATGAAAAAAACTTTTATTGCGTTGGTTATATTAACTACATTTATTTTTAATACAAATGATACAAAGTCGGAAGTGCCTATAATAGAATTACCTGAATTTCCTGTTGGGTATTCAATGGAAATCTACGAAGATAATGATGATTTATATGCTATGAAACTTATCGAATACTATAAAATCGCAGTTACTTACCAAACACAATTAGCAATTATTGGCGATACAAATTCAACTAAAATAATGATTCCATCTCCTGAAGAATTAACAGATAATGATGCAAAAATATTGAAAAAATACTACAACCAAGCTAAAAAACTAAAAAATATTATTGTTGGATTACCTATCTCGGCTAGAACTAAACAAATAAGTGACTTAAAAGAAAATATCAATAAAATTCAAATTCAAAATGATAGTTTGAAAGTTTTTGCTGATTCCTATAGTTTACTTAAAAATAGATTAGATGAAAATCTAAAGAATATTGAAAATGTTGCTAAGAAATTGGAAGAGTTAAGTATTAGTTATGAAAATAACAAAATCGAAAATATTAAAAATTTAGTAATCAGAGAAACATTGTTTTTAGAAAATCAAAAGATACACTCTAAATATAGAAATAATATATTATCGATTAATTTATCAGGTAACATATTAGGTGAATTTACAAATTTGGTTGAGAACAAATTAACTTTTGGTGCTGGGTTATCTTTGAATACTGGTTATTTTCTGAATTTAGGGGAATTTATAAATTTTGATATTAGTATGATTAACTTAAGAAATACATTAACTGATTCTACTATTAAAAATAATATTACAACAACAAACTGGGAAAATAATATTTATAATACAGGTTTTTCATTTAATTTTCAAAATTTAATAAGAATTCAAGGTATGGATGTAGGATTAAGAGCTGGTGTGGGATACTTTTGGGGCGGTTTAAAAGCCGTGAATACTAACTTCAAAAATACTGATATAAATGGACAAACTGCTTCTATAGATTTAAATCTACAAAATGAAACGAGTATTGTTCCTTATGAATTGTATTTTGGAGTTAAATGGTATATGATGAATAATGATTACCGCATTGATAGACAAAATGGTCAACAAGCCACAAATCTTTATAACTTTGGTGAGTTAAATTTAATAAATTATAATATAGGATTAAGAATACCAATTTGGAGACATATTAATTACCAAGAAATTGAAAGTAATTAATTATTAATAATTTCTTAACTCAAAATTACTCAATTAAATTTTAAGGAAATATAATGAAAAAAATATCAGTTTTAAAGAATCAATTACTTTTATTAGTCATATTTATTCTATTATTAGGAACTGTTGGTAGTATATTTGCCAATGAACAAGCAGTAAAATTTATTAAATTAGGCAATAGTTATAGAGAAGCCAAAGACTTCGAAACTGCAGAAATGTATATCAATAAAGGTGATAAACTTATCAAAAGTACTGATAAATATTGGAAAGCTTATGCTTATGAATCTAAAGGGCTACTATATAGTGATAAATATTTAATTGAAACAAATAAAGATAAAAAAGCAGAATATAAAAAAATAGCTTTGTCAAACTTGAAAAGTGCAAAAGACTTGTACGAAGTTTCAATTCGAATGAATAAAGGAAGCAATGATGCAGTAGGAACTATGATTAAAAATATTGAAAACAATTTATTAAAAATTGAAAATAATTCGAACTCTC
>JBEICW010000574.1:0-2277 GCA_040383785.1 Ignavibacteria bacterium
CATTATTTATATTATTATAAATACTATGATATATAGACTACAAAACTGCGAAAAAAATATTTCATACTTTTTCCACTTATCAACCTACAAATATAACTCACTTAATTAGAATTATCAAAAATAATATTAAAAAAATCAATGTTTTTACATTTATTTTAAACAAATAATTATTATAACTATTAATTTATTAAAAAGTGTCAAGTGAATTACACACTATTGAAATTAATTGACACTTTTTATAAATTTATCTTACACTTTATTGATTTTTACTTGACACATTTGATTAACATTTAATTACTATTTCAAATATAATATTAATACAATTATAAATATGGCTTAACAATTTAAAATAATAGTTTAAATATCAATAAAAATACTTTTAATATCTAATTAATAGTTTAATACTTTTTTAACAGCTTTTATTATATCTTCTTTATTTAATAATGTAGCTGTTTCATAAGTTTTTGCAAAACCTACTGGTACATCTTTAGAACCAACTCTAACTACTGGTGCATCTAAAACGTTAAACAAGTTTTCTGTAATTGTTGCCGAAATTTCACCACCGAAACCGCCAGTTACTTTGTCTTCATGAGCAACTACTACTCTATTAGTTTTGCGAACAGACTCAAATACACCTTCTTTGTCCCATGGTGCTAATGAACGCAAATCAACTACTTCAACTGAAATACCTTCTTTTGCTAAATCTTCTGCAGCAAACAAACTAATATGAACAGCAGTTCCGTAAGCTATAATACTAATATCAGTACCTTCTCTTCTAACTTTACATTTTCCAAAAGGGACAACGAAGTCATCTGGAGGAGTTGGACCATAAGCTGCTTTAAAGTTATATAAGTATTTAGGCTCCAAAAACATAGTGACGCCTTCAGAACGAATTGAATTTCTCATCATACCAATTGCATCATCAGCGAAAACTGGCTGAACTACTCTAATACCAGGTATAGTAGTAAATACACCTTCTAAGTTTTGAGAGTGGTATAATCCACCTTGGATATAACCACCAGACGCAAGTCTTAACGTTACATTTAATGTAGTTTGACCTTTAGTTCTCCAATATTCGTGGGATAATTCTAATAATTGCTCCATTGCGGGCCAGAAGTAATCAGCAAACTCTGCACCTTCGATTACAACTCGAATATCTGAGCGGTAACGTGAGAAACCATTTGCTGTTCCAACGATTTGGTCTTCTGCAATTGCTGCATTAAATACTCTATCTTTTGTAAATTCTTGTGGCATACCTTTAACTACGTTAAATACTCCACCTTTTCCAATGTCTTGTCCCCACATATAAGTATTTGGGTTAGATCTAAATTCTTGTTTTAATGCATAGTTAATACCTTCAAGGTAACTTAACTGCTCTGCATTTGGGTCAATTGCTACTTCTCTATTATCTGCTGCAGTTACATAAGGAGCTGGCATCAAATATTCACCCCAGCTATTTCCATTTGCTTCTGGTGCTGCTTCAGCTTTGTCAGCTGCTATAAAAATAGCTTGTTTGTTTTCTTCTTCGATTGCTAAAATTTCTTCTTCAGTTAAAATTCCATTATTTAATACATGGTATCTAAATTGTAATAATGGGTCTCTTTTATAAACTTCTTCCATTTCTGCTTCAGGTCTATAATTGTCTTGTTTATCTGAATTAGAGTGAGAGCCAATTCTATCACATTCAGCGTGAATCATTGCAGGTCCGTGTCCAGCTAAGCAATATTCTTGTGCTTCTTTGAATGCTCTATGACATTCAAATGGATCTCTACCATCAATATTGATAATTTTAAGATTTTTAAAACCAATAAAACTATCCGATACTACTAAATTCGCATTTACTTCTTTTAATGGAACTGAAATACCGAATTGATTATTTTGAATTACAAAGATAACTGGAGCTTTGTCAAAGTTAGCTGAACCAATCGCTTCGTAGAAATAACCTTCAGCACATGCAGAGTCTCCACCAGAATAATATGCTATTTCATCGCCATCATATTTTTTGATTGCTCTGGCTACACCAGCAGCGTGCAATGAGTGATTTCCTGTACAAGAAGAAACGTTTTGTACATTAATAGAAGGTTTTGCGAAGTGATTAGATATGTGACGTCCACCGCCAGCAACGTCAGTTTCTTTACTCAAACCATTCAAGATAATTTCTTCTGGAGTTAATCCAGCAGAAAGACTTGTTAAAAAGTCTCTATAATAAGGGAATAAAAAGTCTTTGTTTGGTCTAAATGCTTGACCTAATGCTAATTGGATACCATCATGTCCAGC
>JBEICW010000575.1:0-2275 GCA_040383785.1 Ignavibacteria bacterium
GGATATACTGGCAAACCTATTAAATATATAATTAATATAGGTATAGGTGGCTCTGATTTAGGTCCTAAATTTGTATCTAATGCACTACATAAATTCAATAATTCGGATATTAAAACTTTTTATGTTTCAAATATTGACCCAACTGATTTGATATATACATTGGAAAAAGTAGATTTGGAGCAAACATTATTTGTAATTGCATCTAAAACATTTACTACATTAGAAACAATTTATAATGCAAATTTAGCAAAAAGTGTATTTTTAACTAATACAAATGCTGAAACTAAAGATATCGCAAAACATTTCGTAGCACTATCTACTAATATCGAAAAATGTAAAGAATTTGGCATTCCCGAAGAAAACCTATTTGCATTTTGGGATTGGGTGGGCGGAAGATTTTCGTTGTGGTCAGCAATTGGTTTGTCTATCTCATTAACTATCGGTTGGGATAATTTTGAGCAATTATTAGAAGGTGCATACAAAGCAGACAAACACTTTTTTACAGCAGAGTTTGACCAAAATATACCCGTAATAATGGCATTGATTGGAGTTTGGTATCGCAACTTCTTGGATTATTCTTCTTATGCAATTTTACCATATAGCCAGTCTTTGTCTATGTTTTCTGAGTATTTACAGCAAATAGAAATGGAAAGTAATGGTAAATATATTGATAAAATTTCGGAATTTATTAATTATAAAACATCACCAATTATTTGGGGAACTGCTGGAACAAATGCTCAACATTCATACTTTCAATTGTTACATCAAGGTAAAGAAATAATACCTGCTGATTTTATTGCATTTGTAGAAACTGAAGTAAGTTCAGAAAATAGTGAATTAAATCACATTTTGCAAACTAATCATAAAGTGCTTTTATCAAATTTTATTGCTCAAACAGAAGCTTTGATGATTGGGAAAAATTATGAATCAGCACTTAAAGAATTAGAAAATAGTGGTATTAGTTATATCGATACTTTTGACTTGGCTAAACATAAAACATTTGCTGGAAATAGACCATCTACTTCGATTTTAATTGACAAACTAACTCCTGAAAATTTGGGTACTTTGATTGCATTTTACGAACATAAAGTTTTTGTACAGGGAGTGATTTGGAATGTAAATTCTTATGACCAATGGGGTGTAGAATTAGGAAAAGTATTGGCTAAAGAAATTAAAAATGACATTGATAAATCAGATAATATTAATTCACATGATAATTCTACAAATGTATTGATTAATAAGGTAAAATAAGATAAAGTTAAGTACAATTAAGTAAAATCTATAAGTATATATTATTGTTAAAATTATCAAAATATCCACAAATTAAAAAATATTTTTTAACATTTGAATTGTGTTATAAGTAATTTCTATATAATTGATTAATTTGCACTTTGCATAGTTGCAATTTTAATAAAATATTTAGATTTTGGTATTAAAAAATGAATAACAATCAGTTCAAATTTTTAGGTGCTCTTCAATTAAATGATATATTATTTATAGCATTGGTTATTGCTGGGTTAATATTTTCTGTTTCAGTGGATTCTATTGTATTGAAATTTATTGGCATAAGTGCAACTTTAATTGGTTTAATCGGTTCATATTTAAGTTTATCTCAAAAGTTCTCTGAAATGGTGCAAACTCCAAAACCAAAAGTAGCTACTCCAGAATATAAAGTTACTGTAAAAAGAGATACTATCGCTAAAAGAAGAACAATAGAAGATTTTGAAGATACAAATCAAAATATTGAGAATAAGGTAAATTCTACTATAACTAATTCAAAACCTACTGCAAGACCTATAACTAAAACTAATTCACAATATCAAGAAACGGATTCATTTACAGATGAAACTACAAATGAACATTTTAGAATAATTAAAAGAGTAAAAGCTACTGCAACTCCAACAAATCCTACTTTTAATAAAAGCATACAAACTGAAACCAAAGCGATAGAGAACAATCCACTTTTTGAGAATAATTTAGAAAATAATGATGTAAACATAAACACAGAAAATTTGGAAGAAAAAACTGATATAAATTATTTAGGGAACCCAGAAATTATAGCTCATGACAATTCAGAAGAGAAATTTGAATATGAAAATGTTGATCAAAATCAAGAAATTCACGATGATCAAGTTGATGAATATAATGAAGTAAATGAAGTTGCAGAAGAGAATTTGGAAATTGTTTCTGAAAATAAGATTATACCTAATAATGCGATAAATACAAATTCTGTAAAAATTGAAATCAAATTACCTAAAAATGATGATTTAGAACC
>JBEICW010000576.1:0-2267 GCA_040383785.1 Ignavibacteria bacterium
CAATCATAGTTTTCCCTGTATAATTTTATAGAATAAGAACTACTTAAATTTTTTATTTCAATAGGCTCTTTTGAATTAATACTTTCTAAATGTGTTGATTCAGAATTTAAAATGTCATCTATTGATTCATTTATTTTTTTAGAAATAAATCTATTTAAACGGTCTTTATTATCCCATTTTTTATCATCTATCTCTTTCTGCATTTGTTTTTCCATAAAAGAAACATCATCTTTTGTGAACCTGCATCCCATATAACTTTCATACTGCCTTTCTTTTATGTCTATTTCTTTAATAAGTAATTTGCAAAACAAATTCAAATCATCAATAGTTGAACAAACACCTTGCTCATTTAAAATAGCGTTAAAAATTTTAGGTTCGTTTTTTTCTATCTGTTTTAATTTACTCAATAAAGTTCTTATTGAATTATTGGGTCTGCCCCTTAAATTTTGAGGTTTATAGAAAGTATATGTACCTGTATTTATTTTGCTCTTTTCCATTTTATTCTTCTTTTTTTACAACATCCCAAAACCAACCTTTTTCAAGGAATAGTTTGATTTTACCTAAACTCCAATCATTAATGTATTCACATTTTTCAACTACACAATTTGCAAAAACAAATTCTCTAACTGCTAAATGGTCTATTAATTCTGAAAAGTATTGTATTTCATAATTTAACTTAAATGAACCATAATACTTGTGAGGTATTGGTTCTCCTGTTTTTAGTTCCATTACAAAGGGTTTTCTTGTTCAATAGCATCTTTATCTGAAATCGTATTTAGATTAGCGATTCCAATTAAAGCGTTTTGTGTTTCGGGGGTTAATAACGAATAAAATCTGTCTAAACCATACTTTGCCCAATGGTACATCTTTTCCTTATTTCTCTGCTCTTTTAAAGCGTACATTTCAGCCATATCTGTAACGTATTCGTGGAGAGAGTAAATACCATTCTTGGTTTCTATTTTACCTACAAACTTCACAAGACCCTCATCCATAAATGTAGATATACTTCCTGTAACTGTTTGATGTGGAAAACCTGTTTCGGTTCTGATTGTTTCTAAACTACATTTAGGATTGTCCTTGATGTATTTTAAGATAATCAATCCTTTAGTTTTAATGTTGCCGTTTTGCAGATTCTTAATCCAATTTTCTGCTTTTGCTTCTGATTTTGTCGTACTCATTTTATTTGGTTTTAAATATTATTTTTTAATGATATATATAGGTTCTATTTTAGCGAACTTCTCACTAAAAAGATTTAAGGCTTCAAACATACTTTCTGCCTTAACATCTACCCCATTAGAGTATATCTCGGACTTGTCTGTGTAGTATGCGATGTGATAAGTGTTTCGATTGTCTTTTGGCTCTATTTTTTTACACTCTTTAGAGGTTAAAATATCGCTATCAATTTTATAAACATAGGCATCTTGGATGTGAGCAACGTACTCTCCTTTAACCCATTCTTGTTTGGTGTTTTTGAACATAGCCTGTTCTCCAACTTGAATTTCAATTTCCATAATCAATATATTTTAGTTTCAGCAAAAATATAATTATTTTACAGAATAACAATAAGGATGATTAATTATTTATTAAAATAATTTCATTGTTTATACTTCGGAGAAGTCTGTACAACCTATCGCATTGATATTAGCGTGATTAGGTGTTGGGAAGTTTTTGTCAAAGTGTCGCCTACAAAAGTTGTTTTCCAAATTGTAATAATCACAATTTAAGCAGGTTACTACGTTTTTGTAGGTTGAATTTATTGCTTTTATGAATTTAAGCATATCATCTGTTTCACTTTGGATGGAAGTTGTTTTTGCTATGTAACCTCTTTTTGCTCCTTGAAACAGGTTATCAACATTTATTTCAGAGCCTTTAAGTCGCTCATAATGTATTGTATCATCTTTATTAACAGATAAACAAGCAAACTTATTTCCACAATTACCTTGACAGGTATATTCTTTTTCAGATTTGAAGTTGTAATATTTGATTTTATCGAAATCAACTTTACCATCTTTAAATTCTAAAATGTTTGAAATATCATCTTCTTTTTGAATTGAGAACTCTACAATTCTATTTCCCGAATTAATCTTATCTTCTTCGCAGAAGTGTGTTACGGCTATCTCTATGTATATTTTATCTCCTTTATCGGAGTTGTAAAGCATAACATCGGGAATAAAGTGTCCATCTCTTTTTTCTATGAATAATTGGTCGAATTTACTTGTTAGGTCAAATAGTTTATATTCGCTATCAATACAGGCAACACCCAAAGA
>JBEICW010000577.1:0-2266 GCA_040383785.1 Ignavibacteria bacterium
AACTGATGATCTAGAAATTGCAAACGAAGGTAAAAAATTTGATCTCGATGTTCCTTTTCTACGCCCAACTGAATTATCGGGTGACTTTTCTAATTCATTAGATGTTTGGAAGCATGCATTATTATCAGCAGAGGAATTAAATAAATGCAAATATGATTATACATTATTACTAGAGCCAACTAGTCCATTAAGGATCCAATCTGATATTAATCGAGTGATTTTTGAACTTGTAGATAATCAGAGGGAATCTGTTGTTACAATCTCATTAACACCTTCACACTACTCACCCCACAAAGCGCTAGTTTTAAAAGATGAATTGGTTGAATTTTATCATGATAATGGTAAGATGCATAGTATAAGACAAACAATTCCAAATTTATATCATAGAAATGGTGTTTGTTATGGAGTATCAAGAGAATATTTACTTAATACTGATTCTATTATATCTAATAAAACAGTTGGGCTTATAATTGATAGGCCAATAGTTAATATTGACGATTTTTTTGATTTGGAATTAGCTAAATATTTGTTGAAGTGAATGAAGTTTTTCTATTATTTAAAAATCTAGCCGTCAAATATTTGTTTAACAAAAAATCTTGGCTTTATGTATTGCAATTGTTTTTAGGAGTATTTTTTAGTTTGTTTTCAATTAAAGTTTTTAATGTAGTTGAAAAAGGAGATTTATTATATCTGGAATCTATAAGTTCATTAATTGTAGGTATATTTTCGTTTGGTTTTTCTGTTTATTTGCCTATTTTTTTTGACAAGTCTAAATTTGATATTTATGTTTATAAATGGTTAGTTGTATTCGTATTACTTATTATTATAGTTGGATTTGTTGTTTGGATCTTCTTGCTTAAAGAAAATAATTTCTATTTAAGGATTTTAAAAATTTTGTGTTTCGTTATTTACATGGGAATAGTTTACCTTAAGTCTATAAATGACACAGCACTACAGTTAATAAATAATTTTAGAGTTTTGACGCTGTATATTTTGGTGCCTTCCATTTCTAATATTATTATTATTTCAAGTATTTTTTTTGGTTTTTATCCTCACAATTTATCCCCTTTAATATATTTTTTAATTCTTAGTTTATTTTCTCAATTAGCAACAAACCTTTTAGCCTATTTATTTATTATAAACTATGAATATTCTTACAATGGCGAAAGTTTCATTCAGTATTTTAAGAAGTCAATTAAACTTTACCCTAGTAATCTATTTTCAATAATTTCTAAACGAATAGATGTTCTTGTTTTAGGAAAATTGGGCCCTAGTTCACTTGGTAATTATGGGGTTATTGTTTCTATTAGAGAAGTGATTATGGTTTTTTTTAGAGTGACTTTGCTCGAAGAAATTTCTGAAATAAAGAAAGTTGAAACTACTTGGTACAAATCAGTAAAATCGATATTACCTTTAATTATTTTATTGACATTATCCACATCAGTGATTGTATTTGGTTTCGATGTTATTTCTAATAACTCATATTTGAAAATGCAATCAATAATGATATTTATTTTATTTTACATATTTTCATATCTATTATATTGCACTTTGTTGAATTTCTTACAAGCTAAATATAATTATATAGCCTTATTAACTATTAATGTTCTATTCATTTTTTTACAAATTATTTTAATATTCATTAAATTTAATTTATTGACATTTTTACTTTTTAATTCTATATTCTACATTTCTGTTTTTTTTATTTTTTCCTTTTCAATATTTTTTAATATTTACAAGCCTATATGAATATAGAGAAATTTAAACAAGAGGGTTTATATATTAAATCAGTTGTTAGTAATATTTTTTATAAAATTTCACTTTACTTTTCGAATGAATGGAAATATTTTTTGGGTAAAGCACCAGATATAGATGACCATAAAGAGCATATCTTATTTGCGTGTATGCACAATGGGATTAATCCTAATACATTAAATATAGATATTTTATTAATGCACTTATTTAGATTTAGACGACACAAAGTCTCATATCTTAAGTGTAATTATGGTTTATCTGCCTGCGAATTCAATATTTATGGAAATGGTGAAGATAATTGTGGCATTCAATTTGGACTAACTAAATCAGCTCAAAGAAGTAGATGTGCCAAATGCAATAGTGGATTTGATATTCTCTCTAATTCTAAACATCTTGAGTGCATTGATTTGAGTTTATATAATCATAACTCACAAAACTATTACAATGAAATATTAAGTCAGGTCGATTTGCTTGATATTAGAAATTATAAGTATAAAAATATCAACCTGGG
>JBEICW010000578.1:0-2239 GCA_040383785.1 Ignavibacteria bacterium
CTTTGTGTCTTCTAAACTTTGTGTCCTTTGTGTTAAAACTTCTTTTGTTTTTTGAAACATTTTTGAATGTTGGGCGAGCCGCCCAATCTACCCAAAATAAAAAAAACAGGCAAAAACCGTGAAATATCGTGAAGTTTTTGCAAAAAAATGCTGAAAAGAGTGCAAAAAAGAGGTCAAGAGAGACGCTCGACCTACCTAATTTTACAAATTACTTTTTGATTTCATCTATGTTGATTGATAGATTTACTTTTCGTTTTAGGTCATTTGATTTTTCAATAGTTGCTTTTGTAGTTTTCTTCCCATTTGTTTCGCCGATGTCAATACTCCAAGTTACATTTTCTGCATTTGCTTTATAGATTGGATGAGTTTTTAGTCTTTTTAGCAGCTCATCTGCACTAAAATACGCTCTCATCAATGCTAATAATTCATTATTCATATTAGCTCCAGACGACATACTAAAACCAATTTGTTCGTCATTTATATCTGGTCCGTTGTATTTGGCAACCTGACTAAATCCCCTATCATCAGTAAAACCTGTGATGTTGATTTTAATTTTGAGTTTGGTTTGTTTGCCACATAAATTAGATGAGAAAGATAATTGTTTGACCACAAATTCTACTGCATTTTCGATTGCTTTGTCTATTTCTAAAGCATATTTATCATATTTTGCATCTGGATTTTCGATATACATTGTAGTATCGCTATTTCCCAAAATATTATAAGTATGCAATAATCTTAATTCTTTAAGATTTTCAGTTGTATTGGGTTTGTAATATCCAGAAACAAAAAATGGCACATCATATTCACCAAAATCAAAACTTTCTTTTGGTTTAGAAATTACAAAATCTGCCACAAATTTTGTAACAGTTTGTTCCGAGCATGGTATGGTAATTTTTTGTTTCATTTCCATATTACTCAGACATTCATTTGAATATATTAATGTATAGTCATCACGCAAAAGATTCTCAATTTTGTAATTGCCATTTTTATCAATTTCTAATTCTGCAACTATCTGACCTTCACTATTATAAACCGACAAAGTGCCATTTGTTGATACAAAATTAGATTCTGATATTACTTTACCAGTGATGATAAATGGTTTGCATAACGGGTATTTATATATGTCATATCCTCCGCAACCACCTTCTCTATTTGATGATATTAATACCTCGTCCAAATAAATAAATGGACAAATGTCATCATATTCTGAGTTAATTGGTTCAGTTAATTTTTTGGGATTTTCCCAAGCAATTTCACTCATATTTGAATTTTGAATTTTTGCTACAAATATATCATAATTTGTTTCAATGATTTTTTCTTTATCTTTATTTTGTTCGTTTTCTGTTGAATCATTTGTAATTTCTTTTTTTATTGGCTTTTTGCTACCTTTGATTTCAAATTCATAATTTTCATTTTCAACTTTAGAACTAAAATACAAGTTCATTTCGCTATCCAAATGAGGATAATTATCATCATATTTTGTATTAAATTTATCACCCATATTTTGCGGAGCAGACCATTTATCTTTCATTCTCACAGAATAATACAAATCCAATCCACCGAAACCATCTTTTCTTTCAGATGCGAAAATTAGGAATTTCCCATTTTGGCTAATTGTTGGTGCATTATCAAATGAGTTTTTAGTTTTGTCATTTTCAGCAATTTCTTTTAAAATCTTTACGTTTTCAATTTTTTTTGTGGATTGACTATATTCACCGTAATAAATGTTTCTATTTGCAGGTTTGTCCTTTTTATTACCCGAAAAATAAACTTCATTTCTACCATTATATTCAATTATGATTGGAGTGTTATAAAAAATAAAATCATCATCTAAATTTAATTTAGATGAACTTACTTTATAATCTTGGTCAAAGATTTTAACATTTAATAATTCTTGTTCGTCTCTATTGTTTCTACTTACTTTTTTTGCTTTATTTTTTATAAATCGAACAAAATGTAGATTTTGCTCATCTTCTATTGGATTTATATTTGGGTAATAATCATCGTAGATTGAATTGGCTTCACCACCCAGACTACCAATAGATTTTGAGCCACAATACAAACTTTTATCTAATTCTGTTGTGCAGGAAGTTAATACCAATATAAGAATGATACTTAGAGTTATTTTAAACAGAGATTTTAAATTATTAACTTGAAAACTCATGTTATTACAGTGCGAATTTAAGATATTTATAGATATATTATTTAAAGATTGAAATTTCATAATATAATTATTTAA
>JBEICW010000579.1:0-2233 GCA_040383785.1 Ignavibacteria bacterium
AAAATATTTCTTAAATTTTTAACCTTTAACCTTTAACCTTTAATCATTTACCATTAAAATAAAATGGCAATAAAAGCACAATTAGGCGAAAATTCAAGTTTCGGTTCTATCGGAAGACATAGAGCTATTAAATATTTGGCGTATTTGATGGCATTGGTTTTCACATTGCGTCTAATTCAACTTCAACTATTGAAAGGTTCTGAGTATAATATTGAAAGTCAAGCTCAAGCAATCAAAAAAATTAGATTAGAGCCATTTCGTGGAAATATGTTTGATAGACACGGTAAATTGATAGTTCATAATGAGCCGTCATTTTCATTACTTCTTACACCAATTGACTTTAGAGAAGAAAGTCTGCCTTTATTGGCTGAAATATTGAAAATTGATACAACCGAAATCAAAAAAATAATCAAGCGAAATCAACAATTTTCACCTTACGTTCCGATTAAAATTATTAGAGATTTAAGTTTTGAAACTTTATCGCAATTAGAAGAATATTCTGATTATCTGTCTGGAATTGATATAACAATTGACTCCAAAAGATTATATGATTTTGATGCAAATATGTCGCATTTATTGGGATATACTGGCGAAATTAATCAAAAAGAATTAGATAAATTTGAGTTTTATTATCCAGGTGATATTGTCGGCAAAAGTGGATTAGAAAAAGAATACGAAACTATTTTGCGAGGTAGAGAAGGGATTGAATATGTTGCAGTGAATAATAGGGGAGCCAGAGTTGCTAAGTTCGCTAATGGCTCCAAAGACATCAGAGCAAATAATGGATTTGACCTTAGATTAACTATAGATATAGAATTGCAAGAAAGAGCCGAAAAATTGCTTGAAGGTAAGAGGGGAGCGGTAGTTGCAATCGACCCAAGTAATGGCGAAATTTTGGTTTTTGCTTGTAAGCCAGACTTTGACCCAAGACAATTTAGTGGAAAAATATCTTTTGAATATTACAAAAGCTTGATGGATGACGAAGGTAAGCCATTATTAAATAGAACTGCTTCAGCTGCATATCCGCCTGGTTCAGCGTGGAAAATGCTAATTGCCGCTGCTGGACTAAATGAAGGGATAATTACTGAAAAAACAACTTTGCCGTGTTCTGGTGGCTATCAATATGGCGGAAGATTTTTCAAGTGTATGCACCATCACGGAAATATAAATGTAGTACAAGCAATTCAGGGTTCTTGTAACGCATTTTTCTATCAATTAAGTCTAAAATTGGGACTTGAAAAAGTTATCAAATATGGTCAGATGTTTGGATTTGGTGCAAAAACTACATTGGATTTGCCAGAAGAGAAAAAAGGGAATTACCCAGATGTAGAAAAACTCAAAAAACTTTACAAAGGCACTGTTCCGAGAGGATTGCTTCTGAATTATGGAATTGGGCAGGGGGAAATATTAGTTACACCTGTTCAGATGGCATATTATACTGCGTCATTAGCAAACAAAGGTAAACTAATACAGCCACATATAGTTAAGTCTATTCATAACAATTTGACAAATAAAACTGAGCCAATCAACTATGTTATGAGAAATTTGCCGATCAGACCAGAAGTATTTTGAAATTATACAAAAAGGAATGTATGATGTAGTAAATACACCAGGCGGAACGGCTTACAATAGTGCAAGAATCCCTGGGTATGATGTATGTGGAAAAACGAGTACAGCACAAAACCCACACGGTAAAGACCATGGCTGGTTTGTGAGCTTTGCACCGAAAGACAACCCCAAAATAGCAATCGCAGTAATAGTAGAGAATATGGGTTTTGGTGGGGTGGTAGCTGCCCCTATAGCCAAAGACATAATGAATTGCTTTTTTAACCGCGACTTGCTAAAACAAAAAGACACAATACTAATAGCCAAAGATATAATAGTATCCGACACCCTAAACGACATAGAACCAGACCCAATACCTGCAATAAAAGATAAAAAAGAAAATTGAGGGATAAGGAATTAATAAAATTAATAAAATCAAACCCAATAATTACGCAATAAATGCGTAATAAGAAAATTGATAAATTGTTAATTATAAATGGTTAATGATTTTAAGAAGTTCTTTGAAGAAAAATTGTAGAGACGTTGCACTTTGGCGTCTTTCTTCTCTTCAAGAGCGATGAACAATAAAGAAAGACGTAACTTGTTACGTCTCTAAAATAAAAAAAAATGCGAAAATCGTGAAATATCGTGAAGTTTTTTGGTAAAAAAAGGTAAAAATAGTGCAATT
>JBEICW010000580.1:0-2220 GCA_040383785.1 Ignavibacteria bacterium
AGAAACTGAGATTGTATATATTGAAGGTTATTTGACGGGAAGAATTGAAGAGAGAGAGGATGGTTTTTATGAAGAATCTTATAATAGAGATGGTTCAACTTCATGGAATATTTTCAGAAATAAATGTCAAGAAGGGCTCGAAACGGGCAAAATTGAGGATGAAAAATTAAGATATCGAAAAGAATACTTTCACGAAGATTGTACTACATATTGGGGCAGTTGGATAGTAAAAGATAAAGTTTGTAAGCAAGGAAAATGGACGGGAAAAAGCAGAACCTCTGGAAATAAAATTGAAAGGGAATACTACAATTCAGACTGCACAACCTATTGGGAATTTTATAAATTTATTGATAAACCAATTATTGATCCTGCTGGTTGTGGCTATGTAATCATGATTTTGTTTTTTGTTTTTCAATTTCTCTTTTTGATTTATTTACAATATTGGACTTTCCTAATTATCTACCTATTTATCATACTATCAATAGTTTCTATTATTTGGCTAATACCATTTTTAGGTAGGTTTAAAACTCAAATTGCAAAAGGATTTAATTGGCTTAGTTGGATTTTCGTAATTCTCTTGATTGCTTTATTATTTAATGGTTTAAGGTCACTTTTTCTGAATAATAATTATAGGAATAATGATAATTCTGAAATAATCATTGAAGATAATGAATCTGAAAAAAGTCAAGATAGAAACAAAACTACAGACGAAAATAATAGTAGTAAGCAAGACTCAACAATAAATAAACAAAGAATTAAAAAGTGGATTTATTTTAGTTGGAAAGACTTTGATAATGAAAAATATAATGGTAAATTTTATCTTTATGAGGATGATATTGTTAGCAGTAAAAATAGTCTTTCATACATTAACTATGCAAATAATTTAGGTCAGGTTTATTATAACGTTTACCAGAATGATAAAGATAAATTAGATGGCGTCATAGAAATGTTAGATAGTATTAAAAAGATAAATAAGTTATCTAGAAATCAATTTGCTAACACAATAGTGTCAATGGTTCAAACAATGAAGTATGTAGTTGTTATTGACGAAGATTGTTCATTGGAGGCTAATAAAAATAATTCAGCTGTATTTGAAATGCTACAATCGGGAATAGGTTGCAGGGGTAATCAAAAATTTGGTCTCCTTACACCAGTTTGTTTTCTTGATGAGAAAGTGGGTGATTGTGATTCTAGGACATTACTATTATACACCATATTTAAGAGGTTTGATTATGATGTATCAATTATAAATAGTGATTATTACGAACATTCAATGTTGGGTATTAATCTTAAAAATATCAATGGAGCTTATAAAGTATTTGAGGGTAAAAAATATTATTTCTGGGAAACCACAAATAAAGGTTTTGAAGTTGGATTTTTACCAGCTGAAAATGGTAATACAGATTTTTGGAATATAGTTTTAATTTAAAAAAAAAATAAGATGGAAAAAGTTTATTTACATTTAATCGATTTGTTAGTTTTTTGTGGTTTAATTTTCGCAATCTTAAAGTATTGGGAAAGAAAAATTTTAAAGGCTAATTTCTTAGAGACCATCAATAGTTCTTATGCAGTTTTTATGGTTGGTCAAATTATATCAATATTAGTTATATACCTAACTGTAAATGACGAACAAATACTTGCCTATATTGATAATTTCAGTCCTTTTGATAAAAAATCAAGTGTGTTTTGGTCTATTTATGGAATTGAAATATTAGGTTTTTTATTGGTTTATTTAATTTCAAATTTAGTCGCACATTTGATGTTTTTTAGTTGTTTTAAGTTATCAAAAGGTATTTACAAAGATATTGTGGAAAATAAAATTGGAACTTCTATCCTAATAATTTCAATCTTAATTTCAATTTCCTTAATACTTTCAAATTCGGTATTGAGGCCTTTTATTTTTGATTTTATTACAAGTAATTCTCCTATAAAGTTTTTTAATTAATAGTTTGTGTTTTTTGATTAATCAATATCTAGAAGTTTGCAATAATAAGATTAGCATTTTATAGAATATAGACAGTTTTATAAAACCAATTCCAAAAATTAATAATTCACTTAAAAATAAAAAAATGAATAATTTCCTAAAAAAAACACTAATCCTCCTTCTCTTTATTCTATCAAGTTTTGCAATAAAAGCACAAGCAAGTCTAACCATAAAAAACAACTCTGGTAGGTCAATGACATTGAAAGTAATGAAGGGAAGTTATTCCAATAATTCAG
>JBEICW010000581.1:0-2209 GCA_040383785.1 Ignavibacteria bacterium
TGGATTATCCACGCTAAGTCTCGCCTCTTCGGTGTCGTCTTCGATAAACTCTACAATTCCGTGAATTAATGCATATTTCAAGCGTTCATTTACATCTTTTTCACGCCATTCTAATTTATTTTGAACAGCAACTGCATCAGATTTATAACTCTCTGCTTTTGCTAAAAGTCGGTCTGTGGCATCATCTCGCCTATTCAGTAGCACATCTTCAATCAATTCCAACAAATCTTTGGGAATATCTTCGTAAACTACTAATTGCCCAGCGTTCACAATTCCCATATCCAAGCCGGCTTTGATTGCATGATATAAGAACACACTATGCATCGCCTCACGGACAGTATTATTCCCCCTAAATGAGAAAGAAATATTGCTAATTCCACCACTTACTTTCGCACCTGGGAGATTAGCTTTTATCCAACGCGTTGCCTCAATAAAGTTCACAGCATAATTATTATGCTCCTCAATTCCAGTGGCAACAGTCAAAATATTTGGGTCAAAAATAATATCTTGTGGGTTAAATCCTACCTCATTCACCAAAATATTATAAGCTCTTTGGCAAATTGCGATTTTCTTCTCAAAAGTATCAGCTTGTCCATATTCATCAAATGCCATCACAACAACTGCCGCACCGTATTGTTTGATTTTTCGTGCTTGCTCTCTAAATGTATCTTCGCCCTCTTTCATAGAAATAGAATTAACTATCCCCTTGCCTTGCATAGATTTAAGTCCCTGTTCAAGCACTGTCCATTTTGACGAATCAATCATAAATGGCACTTTTGCAATCCCTGGCTCCACAGCAATCAAATTCACAAATCTTTTCATTGCACCTTCGGAGTCAATCATACCATCATCCATATTAATATCAATGATTTGCGCTCCGTTATCAACCTGCTGCAATGCCACCGATACCGCCCTTTCGTAGTCATTATCCATTATCATTTTTTTGAAAACTGACGACCCAGAAATATTAGTTCTTTCGCCAATATTTATGAAATTCATTCCTTCAAAATATGTTAATGGCTCCAAACCAGATAATTTTAAATTATTCGTTTTTTCAGTTAATTTGCGTGGTTTTGCTACTTCTAAAGCACTTGCAATTCCTGCGATATGCTCGGGAGTAGTCCCACAGCAACCACCATAAAAATTGATAAATCCTTCTTCGGCATATTCATTGGCGATTTGCCCCATATATTCTGGCGTTTCATCGTAGCCACCAAACTCATTCGGTAGACCAGCATTTGGATAAAGCGACACATACACAGCCGAAACATTAGAAAGTTCGCCAATAAATTGACGCATTTGGTTAGAACCCAACGCACAATTTAGCCCAACACTCAATAAATTTGGTGCGTGTGCAATCGAATAATAAAATGCCTCAACCGTTTGACCTGAAAGTGTTCTGCCACTCATATCGGTAATTGTTCCCGAAATCATAAGTGGGATTTTTACTTTCAAATCTTTAAAAACTTCACTCACAGCATAAATCGCCGCTTTAGCATTCAAAGTATCAAAAATTGTTTCAATCAAAATAATATCCGCACCTGCCTCGCATAGTGCCTTTGCTTGCTCATAATAACACGCCACCAAATCATCAAAATACACTTTTCTAAAGTCTGGATTATTTACATCAGGCGAAATAGACGCAGTTTGATTAGTCGGTCCAATCGCACCAGCCACAAATCGCGGTTTATCTGCTGTAGAATACTTTGCACACGCCGCTTTTGCTAATCGCACAGCTTCTAAATTCATCTCATAAGCAAGCGACTGCATATTATAATCGGCTTGTGAAATGATATTTGCACTAAATGTATTGGTTTCGATAATATCGGCACCAGCAGCAAGATATTTTTCGTGAATTTCTTGAATTATATATGGTTGCGTCAAAGTTAGAAGTTCATTATTACCTTTGACTAAGGTATTAAATTCCAAATAATCTTTAAATCTTTCACCGCGGTAATCTGATTCATCAAGTTTATACCTTTGAATCATAGTCCCCATAGCACCGTCAATTATCAGAATTTTCCTATCCAAAAGCGATTTTAAAGTATCAAAAGTATTCATTTTTAGCATTTAAATTTATTTTTATTTTTTTTGCACACAAAGACTAAGGATAAACGAATAAGAAGTGATTTTGGTGGGGGGGGAAGATTGAAAAGAATTGATTTAATTAATTGAATTATCTTAAATATTATTTTAAAGTTTTTATTAA
>JBEICW010000582.1:0-2200 GCA_040383785.1 Ignavibacteria bacterium
GCTGGGCTTTGGCCTCTTGTTTCTTTGCGTAATGCTGAATTTATGAATAATGAAGTTCCAGGGGTTAATATCCCAAATGATATTATACTTAGAATGGAAAAATACAAAGATTCTAAAGAAGATAGTTTGAAAGAAGGTATAGAAATTTCTAAGGAGATTTTGCTGAAATTAGAGAAAAAAATCTCTGGTGTTCAAATTTCTGCTCCTTTTGGGCGTATTCAATCGGTGATTGATGTATTAGATGGTTTTAGGTTTAATAAATAGGGAAAATATAATTACATAATAATTCTTAAAAGTTGTACTCAAATTGTTAATATCTGATATTTTATGTTAAAAAGAATATTCACGCAAAGAAAATAATATTATTAATTCTCAAAAAAAAATGGTATTTTTGATTTTAATGAAATGCCATAAATATAAAAACATAGCAAATAAAAAATTAAATTTTAAAAGTTAATTTAAAGCCCAAAGTTGTGAAAACAGCTATTGGGTTTTTTTTTGAAATTTAGATTAGAATTATATTAGAATTGAGTTTAAATATTTATATAAGTAATAAGAAATTAAAATAATTAAATTGATAAATATGTAAAAAAGAGCACTAATCGCATTAGAAAATGGTTATTACCAATATTGCAATGCATTCGCTGGTGATGGTGATTTATTTGCAGAAGTTGTATTTAATACATCTATGACCGGTTACGAAGAAATTCTTACCGACCCTTCATATAAAGGGCAAATTGTAGTATTTACTTATCCATTAATTGGTAATTATGGAATTACTCGTGAAGATTTTCAATCTAAAGATATCAAAGCCGAAGGGATTGTTATTAGAGAGTTATCAAGAGTTCATAGTAATTTTAGAGCTAAGAGTGGCTTAGCTGATTTTTTGAATGAGCAAAATATATTTGGTATAGATGGCTTAGATACCAGAGCATTGACCAAACAACTAAGAGAAAAAGGTGCATTAAAAGGTGGTATAACGACTAAAGATATTTCACCTGAAGATTTTATTAAAATGATTAATACTTCTAATTCAATTTCTGAATTTGACCTCTATACTGAAGTGATAAATAAAGATGTAGTTACTTATGAAGGTAATCCTGAAGCGAAAAAGAAAATAATAGCAATTGATTTTGGAATAAAAAGCAATATAATCGAAGAATTGAAAAAACACTTTAATACAATTCACTTAGTTCCATTTGATGATAACTTTGAGAATAACATCGCCCACCTTGAATATGATGGTGTATTTTTATCAAATGGGCCTGGCGACCCAAGAACAGTTGAAGGTATTGAGAAGTTTGTGAAACAATTTGCTGAAAATAAAGTTCCAATTATTGCAATTTGTTTTGGTCATCAACTAATTGGAAAATCTTTTGGTATGGATATTATCAAATTGCCATTTGGTCATCACGGTGGTAATCACCCAGTAAAGTATACTCCATTGGATAAAGTATATATAACTGCACAAAATCATAATTATGCAATTAATAATGATAGTATAATCAATAGCAGTGATTGGGAATTAACGTGGGTAAATTTATTTGATAATTCGGTAGAAGGTATGAGACACAAATTTTTGCCAATAAATTCAATACAATTTCACCCTGAAGCATCGCCTGGTCCAACAGAAGCAAATCTAAAAGTATTCCAAGATTTTGCAAATACAGTAAATAATGTTTAATAGAATTATTAATTGTAAATTGATAACCGAAGATTGAATTTAAAAGATATATACTAAAAAATAGAAATTAATAATAAAAAATTTAAATAAAATGCCATTAAGAACAGATATTAAAAGAATTTTAGTAATCGGTGCAGGTCCGATTGTAATTGGTCAAGCCGGTGAATTTGATTATTCTGGTAGTCAAGCAGTAAAAGCCCTAAAAAAACTTGGTTATTATGTTGTAGTTATAAATAGTAATCCAGCAACTGTAATGACCGACCCTGAAATATCGGACAAAACGTACATTGAACCGATAATTCCTGTGATTATTGAACAAATTATCCAAAGAGATAAAATAGATGCAATTTTGCCTACAGTTGGCGGTCAAACTGCATTAAATGTTACTTTAGAATTAAAGCAATTAGGAATTATTGACAAATACAATATTGAACTATTAGGGGTTAATACTCACTCTATAGAATTAGCTGAAAGTAGAGAACTTTTCAAAGCTGCAATGGACGAAATTGGCTTGCA
>JBEICW010000583.1:0-2199 GCA_040383785.1 Ignavibacteria bacterium
AATTTATAAAGATAGAATTATTTATAAAAATGAAGATTCTTATGTTGCTAATTTAAAGTCAAATTACAATAAAAAAATTAACGATTTGAATAATATTATTGCTAATTTAAAGTCTGAAAATCAAGAGAAAATTGAAGTTATTACCGAAGAAATAAAATCAGAAGTAAAAATTGAGGCTCAGAAAGAGTATCAAACTGCTTATCAAACATTATATTTAGCGCAAGAATTACCTAAGGTAAAAGAAAGAATTGTATATGAAAGAGAGTTTATTCAAACTGAAAGTTATAAATCTGCCTCAATTAATTTGAATGAACCTTTGAGCCAATTCAGAAACGGTTTAGAAAGTGTTATCGGAAGTAATTTAGGATTTAGTTTTGAAACGAGTTGGGCTCAATATTTTTCTGAATACAATGAATCTGTAAATCCTGCTCAATATCAAGATTTTAATAATTTCAGAATTGGATTTCTTTATGATTTAAACAATGAATTTTCAATTGGTTTGGATTATAGAAGAGAAAACTTCTACCAAATTTACAATTATGTAGATAATAATGGTGACCCTTTTAAATACGAACAAAAACCTAATTTTAACACAATAAATGGTGCATTAAGATATAACCCAAGGTATTTGGAATTAGATAATTTTAGTCCATTTGTGCAATTAGGTTTTGGTGGTAATGAAGGTGGCACTGTTGGAAGATTTATGCTTGGAACTGAGTACAAAATAACAGACAACTATAAATTTATAGTTGCTGGTGATTTTAATATGTTGAATTTTAAAAATAATAACATCCAATATAATTCGAATAAATTTGGATTACACATGGGTATAGGTTTTGATTTTTAATTTAACAATTTACTTAAATGATTGCAAATATCTTTATGTAATACTTGATAATATTTATTTTTTTTAACATTTTTAATATTTTACTCTCAATTGTTGTTATATTGCAACTATTAGATAATTCATAATTTAAAATAATTTTTATAAAATTAATTAATTTGGAAAACAATACATTTAATACAATAATTACTGATAAATTAAGACAAAAATTAAATAATAGTTTTAATTACTTTATGAGTAATTTTATGAAAAACCTAACCAATCCAATTGGTTTATTGGTAGTTATTTGTTTAATTTTGTTATTAAATAGTTCTTGTAAAGATGCTTTAGGATTAGACCCTAATATCAAACAAACTTCACTTAAAGATAAAGCAAATATAGTTAGAGATACTATTTATCTTTATCCTGGTTCTCTTGATGATTCTACTTATATAGTAATTATAAGATACCAAAATGAAAAAGATTCTCTACAAAAAATAATTGATTCTTTAAGAAGCTTTTATTACCCCAAACTTAACCCTAATGTAGTAAATATTGATAGTAATATATTTACTGAAACATTGTTTTATAAAAATTTGAATGGATTTGAGCAGAAAAAACAATTCAAATGGAATTTTAATACCAAATTGCTTAACATACGTTTGGATACATTAGAAAATTGGCCCGTTGCAACTATAAATTACAATTTAACTGAAAATATAAATCAGAAAATTGTTTTTGATAATAAAGAATATTTTATAAAATCTTTTAAAGTAAATACTTTTAGAATGGGACTTTTGCAAGTAAAAGACTTATATTCAAATGATGTTAATAACTTGAATAATTATGAAATGATTGTTGAAGATATCAATGGTAATATTTATAAAAACCCTGATTTTATAAATAAATTGAGAATTTGGTTTTCTGAAATGAATATCAATAGATTAGACCAAAAAATCGTTAAACATTCTTTTGTGGTAAATTTTGAGGCAATTGTTGCTGGTACTGAAACCAAAACAGTATTTAGAGGAGCAACTTATGTCAATTATTATTAATTTTTTGCAAAGTAAACACCTTAAAATTAAGTAATTAAAGTTATCCTAAATTTATTAGAATACTCCCAGAAAATAACAAATCGGGATAACTTTAATTACGTCTTTACAAATATAATAAAATAATTAAAATAATAAGATAAAAAAGTAATTTTTTAAAAAAAACTTCATTTACACCAATTTAATTTACAATTTCAAACACACAATTTTACAAATTTTATTTTTAATAGTGTAAATCTATTAAAAATATATTAAATTACACATATAGATTTACAATTTTAAAAATTTTTATTAAAAATAAAATTTTATATTAATTAGTTAATA